>DXHA01000036.1 GCA_019113675.1 Candidatus Yaniella excrementigallinarum | reverse complement strand
TCAGCAGGTTGGTGCCAGGGGTTGCCAACACGATAACCAGACTTAGGCTTTGCACCCCGGAGATAAAGGGCAACAGGATGGCGCTTGCCAAAGCGGACCGGTGGATGGGAAATACGATCCGACGCATGCGAGTCCACCAGCCTGCGCCCAGTATTTGGGCCGACTCTTCTGGGTCTTTGCCCAGTTGCATCATCGCTGAAATCCCTGCACGCGAGGCAAAGGGCATCTCATCGGCAATCAGAATCAGCACCAGAATGATCGCGGTGCCATACAGTGCGGGGATGGGCCCACGTTGCACCGCAAATAGTGACAGATAGGCCACCGCAAAGGCGATACCGGGCACCAGATACGGGGTGAACGCCGTCGTGCGCAGCACTGTACCAATCCAACGGGCCGGACTACGCACAACAACATAGCCGATGAGTATCCCCAGTATTCCCGAGCAGATTGCGGCCAGCCCGACCATCCAAACGGTGTTCCAAGCTGCCGACCAGGTTTCAGGGTTGACCAACACTCCTTCGCGGAAGTTAGCGAACGGTAGGTCCGAGCCGATCCAGTAGTTTAGGGTAAAATTCGATAATTCAAACTGGCCGGGAACTCGCATGATGGTCGATAGCAGCAGCACTGCCAGCGGCAGGACCACAGAAAAAGTAAATAGTGTTGTCACCCCTAGGAACGCAGGTGTGCGCCAACGACCCAGACTACGGGGTCGGGCAGTGTGGCCTTTGCCGGAAATAGTTGTATAGCGGCGCAGTTCTTTGAGGAATTTCATGTCGATCCATAATGAGAGCGCGCCCAGAGCAACCATGACCACGGAGATGACAGCAGCGGTACCGCTCTGTTGAGTTTGGATGCTCTGGTACAACGTGGTCGATAGCACACTGAAATCTGCGGGGGTACCCAACACGTAGGCCACGCCGAATTCTCCAATGGCTTTGGCAAAGATCAACGTGGCCGCCGAGAAGATGGCCGGGCGTAGCAAGGGCAGAGTGATTTGCCGAAACCGCTGGACGCGGCTTGCTCCCAGCAGTTGCGCGGCATCATCGTATTCATCTGGCAGGTTTTTCATCGCGCCGGTGACCAGCAGGATCACGTACGGGATAAAATGCAGCGTGAAGATCACCGTAATTGGCAACATGCCATAGGCCAACCAGTTTGGTGGAGTAAACCCCAGGGATTCCAGCCAGCCGATACCACCGCCAACATCCCGGTTTTTGAACAGTGTGGTCCAGGCCAGCGCGAACGTCCAGGCCGGCAGCATGTACGGAATCAGTAGTGCAGTGGAAAACCATCGCCGTCCCAATAAATCGGTGCGTGCTATCAGCCACGCTGCTGGCACTCCGATGGCCAGTGCCCCGACAATCGACATCACCGCTACCGCCAGGGTATTTAACAACGGCCGGTAGAAAATAATCGGTGAAACCGTATCGGCAAAGACCCGTTGGAAATAATGGCTTGTCCAAGATCCTGCTTCCTGGCCAGTGGCCAGCTCATCGCCGAAACCAACCTGAACCGAGGAAAGCAGTAGAGAGAACACCGGAGCAATGATCAAATAAGCAAACAGGCCCAATAGTACAAGGCCGAGCACCGTTGCTGGGTGCTTCAACGCCACACGCCACGAATAGGCGGAAAGTCGACGATACGACGCTGACGACTTTCCTTTCCCGGTGGATGTGGAACGTTCCATTAACATGGCAACCTCTTTCTGTGTGATCTCAACTGACCCTAAAGAGGCTGAGTTGCTATACGGCCACGCAATGATTACTTATAAGTAAACCTGTGTTGAACGTTCCCAGACTTAAGTGAACTGGGCGGCAAAAACCACCGAACGGAAATATTTTTCTATGCCGAGTCTCTTAATTACTCCGATATCGAGTATCCACGATTGAATTGTGACAATCGCTCCATAAGTTATTTTGCGTTGGATCGTGACCTACTTTTAGCCAAGACTGTGGAGGCTCTCGCGCCCCTTGGATGAGTGTCTTACGGAAAGAACATAAACGATGAGTTCCAGCCTATGCAGTCTCCACGAGCAACCCTTATTGATGAGACTGTCACCTATCACGAGGCTGGCCTGTACTCTGCAGCCACGCTTCTGACGATGGCACAAATAGATGGGCTAACTCGTGACGCCAGCTAGACCTGGTCTTCTGCAATCCGACCAAGCGTGACTGATCTTTTGTATTGCACGGGTCATGTGTGCATGCTGATATATTTTCAGACCCTCCACTAGGTTGTCGCTATGCAGTACTACGGCACCTGCAAGCACAGCTCACTCCTATATGGAGTAAGCGGCGGGCGACCGGCCCAGATACTTATTGGGCTTTTAACAGGCCTTTCTCAGTCCAGGTAGCTAGACAATGTTGCGATTATGCTCCATGGGCCTGGTTATTTGACCGTCAGTAGCGAATAATTGTTTGCTATGAGTGAAGAACATGCCTATCAATCAGCCGCCATTATTATCTACTTACTGCTCATGGTTGGTATCGGTTTTTATGCCTACCGCCGCACCAAAACCGGTAAAGATTTTCTGCTTGCCGGCCGTGATTTATCTCCGCGTGTAGCCGCGTTATCTGCTGGTGCCTCGGACATGTCTGGTTGGCTTATGATGGGCTTACCCGGTGCCCTGTATGCCACTGGACTTATCGAGTCCTGGATCGCCATCGGTTTGACGATCGGGACCTGGTTAAACTGGAAAATCGTTGCCCCACGGTTGCGGGTGTACTCGGAAATCACTGAAGATGCGATTACCATGCCGGCGTTTTTTGAGCGTCGCTTTCGAGACCGCACCCGATTACTGCGTTCAGTGTCAGCCGTTATCATTCTGGTGTTCTTTATCTTCTATGTGGCCTCCATGATGGTCGCTTCAGGTGCGTTTTTCGAATCTACTTTCGGCTGGCCATATTTGGTGGGTCTGCTCGTTGTGGCGGGCTTCACTCTGCTATATACCGTATTTGGCGGGTTCTTAGGGGTCTCGTTGACGGATGTCGCGCAGGGCCTGCTCATGCTTGCTGCTTTGTTAGTTGTACCGGTAATGGCCACTATTGAGCTGGGTGGACCCGGTGAAGTCATTAGTCTGATCTCGCAATCTAAAATCCAAGAAGGCTTAACGCATCTGTCCTTTACTGGTGGCGGAATGACCGTGGGCTCGGCCTTAATTATTATTTCTGGACTTGCCTGGGGTTTGGGATATTTTGGTCAACCGCATATTCTGGCCCGGCATTTCGCCATTCGCGACCATCGAGAAGTGAAAACAGCACGTCGAATAGGTTTCGGCTGGGTCGCATTATCGATGGGTGGCGCAGTGCTGACGGGATTGATCGGTGTGGCATGGTTTCAACGCGAGGGTCAGGTTCTGGATAATCCGGAAACCGTGTTTTTGCTTTTGTCGCAAATACTTTTTCACCCCTTTATTGCCGGACTGGTCCTGGCTGCAGTGTTGGCTGCCATCATGTCAACGATGTCCTCACAGCTCATCGTTTCCTCGTCAGCTCTGGTTGAAGATATTTATGGCTTATTTAAACGCCACCCCAACCAACGTACGCAGTTGTGGCTGGGTCGGGTTGCGGTGATTGTCGTTTCGATTATTGCTGCCTTCATTGCCCAAAACCCCGACTCAACAGTGTTAGATCTGGTCGGTTTCGCCTGGGCAGGCTTTGGTGCGGCCTTCGGTCCGATGGTACTTTTAGCCCTCTATTGGCGAAGAGTGACTGCTATGGGCGCCCTAGCAGGCATGATTGCCGGTGCCGTAGTCTCTTATGTTTGGGGCACCGTCCCTGCAATCAAAGAGGTGCTGGATCTTTATGAGATCGTTCCTGGTGTCATTGCAAATTTCGTTGTAGCCGTTGTGGTTTCACTGCTCACAGCAAAACCGGCACCAGAAGTTGAATACGAATTTGAGCAGATGACAACAACAGTTAGCGCAAACTAGCGCCCAAGACATAAAAAAACTGGTTGGCAACCCCTCAATATTTGAGGCCTGCCAACCAGTTTTTTAGCTCTACAAGTAGTGAGTTTTTTACCACATAGGCATGGGGCCTAGCAGATACTGATCGATCTCCCACTGACTGACTTGTGAATGATACATGGCGAATTCTTTGCGTTTTTCTTCGGCAAAGAAATCCACGAAGTCGCCGTGTGGTCCCGAACCCATGGCCTTTCGCATAACATTGTTTTGCTGTAAAGCGTTGGCAGCTTCCCATAGGGTTGCGGGTAGCGGCTGAAAATCAGCCAGCTCGGCATCGCTCATGGTGTAGGTGTTGCGTTCTTCCATGCATTCACCTGGGTCAAGTTTACGGTCGATACCATCCAGCCCAGCCGCTAAGATCGCAGCGGTTGCCAAGTGCGGACTGGCACCACCGTCCACTCCGCGGTGTTCAACGCGTCCACCATCTGGAATGCGCAGCATGGTTGTACGGTTATTCGCTCCATACATTACGTGGGTCGGTGTCCACGTTGACCCGGATGATGGGTGCGGTACACCAATGCGTTTATAGGCATTAACGTTAGAACCAATTAGTGCTTGCATGCCCCAAGCATTCTCGAGCACACCGGCGATGAAGTGGTAAGCCAGCTTAGACAGCCCAAGCCGATCAGTTTCATCGAGAAATAGGTTATTTCCGTTTTCATCCCACAAACTAAAGTGCGTGTTGAGCCCGTTTCCGGTGTTACCGGTAAAGGGTTTGCCCATGAATGTCGGCAGAATGCCCTCGCCTTCATGGTAAGCAACGGCATGAGCCATGTAATGCAACAAAATGAGACGGTCAGAGGTGGTCATGGCATCGGAATAGTCAATATTGATTTCGTATTGTCCATTGCCATCTTCTGAGTCAATGGCGGGGTTGCCCCACCCCATCTCGTTGATGTAGTTAGACAGCTTACTCAAATATGGCCATGCACGTTCGATCCCGTAAGCGTGATAGCAGGGCTTGATGGAAGTATCCAACGAATCGGCGATCTCAATGCCACCGTCTTCTTTATGACGGACCAAGAAAAATTCTGGTTCCATTCCGGTTTTGAACGTCCAACCCCGTTCAGTCTGGATCTCGTCCATTAGCCGTTTGAGGATATTCTGCGAGGCATAAGGCCACAGCTCCCCCTTAACGTACGGGAAGGCATGTAAAACGGCCATATTATGGCGCCATGGCAAACGAGTGTAAGTCGTTGGGTCAGGGATATAAGCGATATCTCCCTCAGCCGGTGTCTGCCAGAGCCCACCACTTGCAAATCCAGCAAACGCTGCACCATTATCCAGCAAATCATCGATATACTGAGCAGGGGCCACCGATGCATTCGGCTTACCATTTACTTCGGTTCCTAAAGCCATGAAGAACTCAATGCCATCCTTCTTGGCCTGTTCTTTCATCGCTTCCCGTGAGTCAACCATTTCTCAGCTCCTTCTGTAAAATTTCCGACAGCATAGTGCCAAACAGTGACGTTATGCTTGTCGATCGTAAGTAGAACTTCACTGATATTTTTTAGACATATAGGTTGCAGAGCGGACATCTAAGGTTTTTGTTTAGTTAAATGCCGCTAGAACCCATTAACAATTCGCTGCTACTTCCTCCATCTCGCAGGTACCAAACGACCGTGAGTTTAAGCTTTGTCTGCTGCTTTACTGGGCTTTATATGTTGAACCCCAAGAAGTGATTTAACTGTGCTTAGCCTAACATCTTCTACCGTCTTATGACTTATCTAACGATGCTCGCACGCTTAATGGCTCTGATTGTGGCAGTATTTCCTCAGCTATGGTTTTTTCTGCTGTCATACCGAAGACAGCTAGGCATTAGGTACTGACCGCAGCGACCTCCATGATACGTTGCCCACACTTTGCAGCTGGGCTCCGAATTAAAAGTAGTTGCCAAGCTACGTTAAAACCAGCCTACGATAGACACATGGGTTTTTCGCGCACACAAACAATCGATGTTGCACTTACAACTTCGCAGGTGTGGGACCTGCTCACTGATCCTGGCGCCTGGTTACAGTTTGATGACCAACTGCAACAATTCGCCCCTGTCGACATGGCCGGTGAGCGACTCCAAGTTGGCGATACCGTCAAAGTAGTGCCCAAAGCTTTGATTCGCGGCTTTGTACACGCCGCGACTGCACCACCAGCCGTGATTGTGAGCGTAAAACCCGAACGAGAAATCGCTTGGCGCCAAGATCAGCCTGGAGGCTTTACTGGCCAACGTTGGCAGATTGCTTCTACGGAAGATGGCGGTACGCGCTTGACGCGTCATACCCAAGCTATCGGGCCTTTTGCCGCACCGTTCGGAGCAACGTTGGCAGCACCATTATCCGGCGATCTTGGGGCAGTCGGTGCCCGTATGTTCCAGATGGCCTCTGACGGACCGGATACCTCACAGCCACTCACTTTAGTTTCCGGTGGCTCTGGATATCTGGGTTCGCGTCTCGTTACCCGCATGCTTGCTGAAGGGAAACGGGCCATAGTGCTAACCCGCAGTCCAAAAGCTGGTGTCCCCTACCCGCAAGTTCGCTGGAGTGTTGACGACCTGGGGCCCTTGCACGAACAGCTACTTGATCCGGCGGGCTTTAATATCATTAACCTCGCCGGTAAGCGTATCGGCCCTAAGTTTTCTGATAAGGAAGTTGAGGCGCAAGAAGCTTCCCGAATTCCTCCAACTCGAGCACTACGCGACGCTGTGGAAGCAGCACAAGCAGAGGGCGGCATATTGCACCGGTGGATCCAAGGCAGTGCTATACCGCTGTGGGATGCTAAATCGACGGAAGAGTTCACAGAGGATACCGCACCCACCGCTGACACCGATGGTCCTAATGGCATGGGACAACTCGTTGCAGATTGGGAAGCTTCGGCGCCCGATGAAGCCATTATTGTCCGTACCGCCATTGTGCTGGGTCAGCAAACTGAAATTGTTATGGGCTTAGGGGCTATGGCGTTGTCCAAAACCCGTCCGAGCGTCGATGGATATCTTCCTTGGATCCATGAAGATGATTGGATAGGTATTGTCCGGCACCTATTGGATATGCAAAATCCACCAGCTAGGGTCATCGCTGCTGCACCACAACTAACGCACCTATCAGAGGCAATTAACGCCTTGGCACCGGGGTTGGGTATACGCCATATCCCGGTACCTGCCCCCTTACTCAATATTGGTATGAATATCATCCGAATGGAGCCAGGACTGCTGATGGGCAGCACCAAAGCACGCTCCATTGTTCTAGATGATGCAGGATACCAATTCCGCTATCCAACAATCGCTGCAGCAGCTGACTCGGTACGTATCTAACCTAGCGGTAGGCACACTGGTCTGACGCCAAATAGCTTCAATAAGGCAACCTGATAGCCAGGCCTGATTGGAATCTTGGCTGGAGTCTGTTCAACTCAGCCAACAGCACACAGTCACATCACCAACGGTGTATGCTCCAGCATCTTGTTACCGACCGCATCGACGACTTACAACAAGAAGCACACCGAGGACCCAGTACGGCCAATACCATGCTAGGGCTATTTACCGGCTAAATTTTGTGCCAGCCCAGTGGGAGATACACAAAACCCCCGGGATAGGTAACCAACCTATGATCCGAGGGGAGAATTTTCTTCATTTTTTAGTGGAGCTAAGGGGATTCGAACCCCTGACCTCTTCCGTGCCACGGAAGCGCGCTACCAACTGCGCCATAGCCCCTTATCAAGTTTTTATTCGTTACCGCGCTGGGCAACATCAATTAGTATACATCCGTTTGATACGAAAACAAATTTTGGACGCCAAATTTAGACGGTGATGTTAAACACTGGTTTGTGTCAGAGTGAATGAGCCCAGTTCCCCGGTGTTTGACTGTAACACGTGGGCGCGGCAATTTGGTAAACGCGGTATGGTGGCAAATTCATCATCGTTGTGACCAGTAAGGATATGAGTTGCAGCGCGAAGAGTATTCCCATGTGAAACGACAAGCAGGACATTTGCCGTTTCAAGGGCATCAAGCACTGCATGTGTTGTACGGGTTCCAGATTCTCGTGGCGTCTCACCGCCGACCGGTCCCGAATCCAAATTTGGTAGTCGAAACGCTGCGTGTTCGTCTGGCCAACGTTCTGCAATTTCACTAAAGAGCAGACCTTCCCAAGCACCACCGTCGGTTTCAATAATGTCGTTGACGGGTATGGGCTCAAGCTGTCTATCTAGCAACATAATTCGTCCGGTATCCTTTGTCCGGGTCAGTGGCGAGACGATCACCGAATCAAATTCCGTATGCCCCCAGCGTCGTGCAGCCTCATAAGCCTGGGCACGGCCAGTTTCGCTAAGTGGGACGTCAGTTTGGCCCTGATAGCGGCCTTGTGCATTCCAGTCACTTTCACCGTGGCGAAGGAAGACAAGAGTTTTCATTTATTCAGCTTCCGGTAACTCAATTTGTGGTGCATCGGCCCACAGCCGATCTAGAGCGTAATTTTCACGTTCTTCTTCATGCTGTACGTGCACAACAAAGTGCCCATAGTCCAAAAGTACCCATCGGCCTTCTGCTTGGCCTTCTCGTCGAATAGGTTTGAGCTCAAGTCGTTCTCGCAGGTCGTCTTCGATCTCTTCGATGACAGATTTTACTTGTCGTTCAGTTTCTGCCGACGCAAAGAAGAACGCATCGGTGATTCCAAGACGATCCGCGACATCTACAGCAGAAACATTGTCGGCCTGCCTTGATGCTGCTGCCAGCGCAGCAACATTGAGTGCATCACGTGTAGGTTCAGGTACTGCCACGGAACTCCTTTATATTCTTCAGCGAGTAAATAAAATAATGGCAGCTATTAAGGCAATGATACCTATAGCAAAGACAGCGAAGGAGACAGTCATCAGCCGACGTTCTGGGGCTTCAGTTTCCCTGGGGTCCAAAGTGTCCAGACCGTGGGCCGAACTGGCATCCAATGGCCGATCCGGGCCGGTTTGTTGCTGGGCCTCAGCCTCTGGCGGAGTATTAAAATGTGAAGCAAAATCAGGTTTGGGGTCGGAGACTTTCGTCCCTGTAGCCTCATTATCGCCGGAAACTTCAAACGGCCCGGAAATAACCGGACCACTGTTGGCACGCCGGGCACGACGAGCACGTTTGCCGTGTCCTTCTACTTCGGCCTCAGCAGATGCTTCCACTTCATCCGGCTCAGCAGAAAATGCTTTAGCCTCTGATTTGGCTGGAACTTCTTGGACCGCTTCATCTGAAGACTCGTTCTCTAACGGTCTTTGCTGCTTCAGACTGGCTGGGTCGTCATCGGTGGACGCCGATGTTTCGCGCTGATCCTGTTCTTCAGTAATGGCAATAGCAGCGGTTTCAAGGTCTTGAAGTTCCTGTGACTTCTCCGCCAACTCTTTTTGTCGCCGCAATAATAGCGGATCGATGACGTTTGGGTTCTCTTGCCCTAAAGCAATGATCTCCTGGGTCAGCTTTTCTGTCTCTGCACGCAATTCGGCCCGACGGATTTCCATGGTATCTAAGCCACTCATGTCAGTGATTTCCATGGAGGATTCATCGTATTGTTCCGAAGTTGAAACCACGATATCTTCTTCGTGGTCAGCTTCTTGAGCATCTTCCTGCGATTCCACAGGTGCAGTTTCAGCCGGTATAGGTGGAGGTGGCGCTTGTGGTGCTGTTGCCCGACGCACCACTTTTGGTTCTGCTTCGCTCTGGGTGGCCTGTTGAGCTTCGAGCGCTTCAATATCTGCTCGCCGTTCGGCTGCTTTTTGTGCTGCCTGTTGCCGGGCTTCACGGCGTGACCGCGGTTTCGGCGCATCGTCATCGCGACGTTTAGTGATAATCGGCAACATGCCGGTGGATGTTACTTTTGAATCGGCCCGACGGCGTCTAGACGGTGTTAAAGATTCTGGCTCAACTTCCGACTCAGATGGTGCATCAATGGGACTTGAAGCTGCTCTGCGGCCTGGACCACCAGCGTCTTCTACCAGTGCTGTAGGTTCCTCATCGACTGGTGTGGCGTGACTGGCGGGCACCGGTTCGGCTTTAGCCAGGGCTTCATTCGCCTGTTTTTCTGCTTCAGTAGCGCGCTGTTGGCGCTGTTCCTCTTCATCAGCCCAGCGCTGGGCTTCATGGTCGCGTAATTTAGCGCGTTCATCGCGTTCGCGTTGCAGCCGCAGTTCTCGGCGGGAAGGATAAGGATTACTCATCGTCTTCCTCCGGTCGGTGGTTCAATGATGCCGGCACGTAAGGTGCAATGTTATGTCGATGCGGGCTGCCATTGGTATCAACGTACAACCCGTATTTTCCAATGTATTGCACGACGCCGTCTGGCACGAGGTACCAAACAGGTTTTCCAGCGGACACACGGTCGCGACAGTCGGTGGACGAGATTGCCATCGCTGGAATCTCCATCAGCGAGACTTCATCGGCTAGACCGAAGTCTGTCAGTTCGTGGCCTGGTCGGGATACACCAACAAAGTGTGCTTTGCCCCAGAGCTGTTCCACATTTCGCCAAGTCATGATTTGTTCCATAGCGTCCGCACCGGTAATGAAAAATAGATCCGCATTGGGCCGCAGTGTTCGGATGTCGTCCAGTGTATCGGCGGTGTAGGTTTTGCCAGGCCGATCAATATCTACCCGTGACACCGAAAACCGTGGGTTCGATGCGGTGGCTACCACCGTCATCAGATACCGGTGTTCTGCCGGAGAGACCTCTTTTTCCGACTTCTGCCACGGCTGTCCGGTGGGAACAAAGACTACCTCATCGAGGTCAAACTCTGCGGCTACTTCACTGGCTGCGACTAGGTGACCGTGGTGGATGGGATCAAAAGTACCACCCATGATACCTAGGCGTAGTCGTCTGCTTTGTGAGAGGTGCGGAGCTTGTGTCACAGTGCGTTAGTTATTGGCGGAGGTGGAGCCCTGGCGTGTTTGGACGGGATCGGTAGACGGTTCAGGCTCGTGACGCTTTGCTACAGAACGCAGCGACAAGATGGCCAGCAACAAAAACATCAGTGCGGCAAAAATTGCAATACCGTAGACCAGTGGTGGGACTGGTAGTTCGGTGGGCTCGATGCTTTGTGCTGCTGCTAGGAACAGTTGCATGGAAAGGTACTCCTGTAGGTATAAGTGTTGCTAGGACTCGAGTTTACCCAATTTTTCAGTCCAACTGGTGTTGGTGTCACCGGTTAGTCGCGGATCTGTCCATCCCCGCGCAGGATCCATTTGGTGGAAGTCAGCTCTTCCAGCCCCATAGGGCCGCGGGCATGCAGTTTTTGGGTTGAAATACCAATTTCAGCGCCTAAACCAAACTGGCCCCCGTCGGTGAAACGTGATGAAGCATTCACCATAACCACGGCAGCATCGACTTCTGCTACATAGCGATCTGCATTCGAAAGGTTCTCGGTGAGGATCACCTCGGTATGCCCGGTCGAATACGTATCGACGTGCTCGATGGCCTCATCGATATTCGCCACGATTTTGACCGACATTTGCATATCCAAGTACTCAGTTGACCAGTCTTGTTCGGTAGCGTCTATAGTGTCCGAAACCCAGGCGGCAGCTGTTTGATCGACGTGGAGTTCCACACCGGCTTGTTGCAGGGTTTTCAGCACGTTGACACCGGTTTCTTTAGCATCCTGGTGGATGAGTACGGTTTCGGCCGCATTGCACACCGATGGGCGATGGGTCTTAGAGTTGAGGACCACATCCACGGCTTTTTGTGGGTGCGCCGAAGCATCAACGAAAACGTGGCCGACACCAGCACCGGTTTCGATGACAGGCACCGCAGCATTTTCAACCACAGCACTAATCAGACCAGGCCCACCACGTGGGATCAATACATCGACTCCCCCACGATAGGTCATGAGCGCATCGGCCCCGCTGCGACCAAGCTGATCGATGCCTTGGATCAGGTCACCGGGCAAGCCCTGGGATTCTAGGGCTTCGCGAAGTACCGCTATGGTCACCCCGTTGGTGGTTTCAGCAGCTGATCCACCCCGCAGGATCACAGCATTGCCAGATTTAATGCCAATCCCGGCGATATCGACGGTCACATTGGGGCGGGCTTCGTAGATGGCACCGACTACACCCAGTGGTACTCGTACTTGTTGCATGCGAATCCCGTTGGGCAGGTTGTTGCCCCGCACCACATTGCCAATGGGGTCTGGTAGAGCGGCTAATTCCTGCAATGCCGACATTAGGCCGTCGATACGTGCATCGTTGAGTTCTAGACGATCCAGTAGCGCAGCGGCGATATTATTGTCTTTACCACGCTGCAGGTCCGTTGCGTTGGCCTGCAAAATGTCGTTGCGGTGGGTATCAATGGCAACGGCCATTGCCTCCAGGGCGGCGTCTTTAGTGGTACGGGACGCTGCAGCAAGCGATTTTTGCGCCTTGCGGGCTGCCTTCGTGGTGGCAGCAATCTGGGCGGTTACGGAATCGGAATCGAGTTGAGCGGTCATAATCGTATTGTAATCCTTGCACTAGCCTGCCAGCGTTGTCTGTCTCACAATGACGGTATCATCGGTATGGACCACGACCCGATCGTATTCTGGTCCCAGCTCGTTGCGTAATTGTCGGGTGGATTTTCCAACCATAGCTGGTAATTCCGTCACCGAATAGTTGGTCAGACCCCGGGCAACTACGATGCCATGACCGTTGACGATTTCTACGACGTCGCCGGATTCAAAAGTGCCTGAAACTCCGATAAGTCCAGCAGGCAGTAGTGACCGGTGGCGTACGGTAATTGCTTCCACCGCGCCGTCATCGATCATAATCCGGCCTCGGGAGACGGCCATGTGTTCAAGCCAGGCATTGCGCGCGGATTTTCGTTGTCCCCGGGAGGCAAACCAGGTACCAATATCTTGGCCATCAATGGCTGCTTGGGCGTTTTCCGCGGAGGTAAGAAATGTTGGGATCCCGGCATCGGTGGCGATGGAAGCAGCTTGAAGTTTGGTGACCATCCCTCCGGTACCGATATCCGAGCCGGAGTCGCCCAGTGCAACGTAGTCGAGGTTGGCATCGGCTGAAACATTGGCAATACGCCGTGCACCGGTGCGGGTGGGCGGCCCATCATAGAGGGCGTCAACATCAGAGAGCATGAATAGCACATCAGCTTTGACCACGGAGGCGGCTAGGGCTGCAAGCCGGTCGTTATCGCCGAAACGGATTTCATGGGTGGCAACCGCATCATTTTCGTTGACGACTGGAATAACACCGAGGTTGAGTAGCCGGTTGAGTGACCGAAATGCGTTGTTATATTGGGTGCGTCGCATAAGGTCTTCGGCAGTCAGTAACACTTGGGCAACGCTCAGTGAGTGTTTCCAGAAGGATTCCGAGTATTCTGCCATCAGACGGCTTTGACCAACAGCCGCCGCAGCCTGCTGGGTGGCAAGATCCCTAGGGCGTTTATCCAAGCCCAGTGGTTTAATCCCCGCGGCAATAGCGCCCGAGGATACCAGGACTACCTGGGCTCCCCCCTGATACAGCTGGCTGACGACGCGGGTGAGCGTATCGATGGCAGCAACGGAGACTCCCCCTTGGCCATCGGTCAGCGATGAGGAACCGACTTTGACCACAATGCGACGGGCATCGCGTAGTCTGGTGCGATCAGTAACCGGGTTCGGGGTGGACAGATTGGGCGTGGACACTACAACACTTTCTATTCGTCGTCGGAATCATATTCGGTCCATAACCCAGCACGGCGTTCTTGGTCCATTTCTGCGCGGGTTGCGGCACGGGCTGATTTGCGTTCAGCCTGGTCTTGGCGTTTTTCTTCACGGGTGGGACGCTGTCGGGACTCAAGCCGGGCGTCTTGGCCGCGTGGTCCGGAAAGATGTTCGGCGCCGGTAGTCATGGTGGGTTCCCAATCGAATACAACACCGAGTTCATCATCACCGATAACGACGGCGTCACCGGGTACTGCACCGGCCTCAAAGAGGGCTTTTTCGATGCCTAACCGGTCGAGCCGGTCGGCCAGGTAACCAACGGCTTCGTCGTTATCGAAGTTTGTTTGGGCAACCCACCGTTCGGGTTTATCACCGCGGATCCGGAACATGGGTTTCATGCTGCGTTCTTCTTTGGTGAGACTAAATTCTTGGCGGCGACCACCGCGGCGGCGCTGCTGTGGCTCAATGGTAATAGTCTCTGGCACGTCTTGCAGTGCTTCTGCTGCCGCTGCTTGGTCAGCGCGGGCTTGGGTTACCAATTCGGCCATAGCGTATTTCAGCTGGTCCAGGCCCTGCCGCGTAACCGCCGAGACCTCAAAGACGCGTAATCCACGGGATTCCAACTCGGCCCGGGTCATATCCGCCATGGCTTGACCATCTGGTAGATCAACCTTATTAAGTACTACTAATTGGGGACGTTCGTCCAGCGGGATCAGTTGATCGCCAGCTTCGGTCAAAATAGGTTCAACGGCGTAGGCACCAAGTTCTTCAATGAGCGCGTCATAATCAGAGATGGGATCCCGATCAGTTTCCAGGCTGCCAGCATCTAACACATGTACCAGTGCGTGCGTGCGTTCCACGTGGCGCAGAAATTCTAGGCCAAGGCCTTTGCCCTGTGATGCGCCAGGGATCAGCCCCGGCACATCGGCTACAGTGAATCGGGTGCCGCCGGCGTCAACGACCCCTAAGTTTGGTACCAGTGTGGTGAACGGATAATCGGCGATTTTTGGGCGCGCCGCTGAGATCGCCGCGATCAATGAGGATTTGCCGGCTGAGGGGAAACCGACCAGTGCGATATCGGCAACCGTTTTGAGCTCGAGTACGAAGCTGCGTTCTTCGCCATCGATGCCTAATAGTGCAAATCCTGGGGCTTTACGTTTAGGTGAGGCTAGTGCCGCATTGCCTGCTCCCCCGGTGCCACCGTGTGCCAGGATGACTTCTTCGTGTGGCGAGACCATGTCATGCAGGATGTCGCCATCGGTGTCTTTGATGACGGTTCCCACTGGGACGGGCAGGTACAGGTTTTCCCCATTTTTGCCGTGGCGTAGATCCCCTTTTCCAGGTTCGCCGTTGGTGGCTTTGCGGTGCGGCTGGTGATGGTAGTCCAGCAGTGTGGTGACTTGTGGATCAGCCACGAGAACGACGTCACCACCGTGGCCACCATTGCCGCCATCGGGGCCACCGAGTGGTTTGAACTTTTCCCGGCGAACGGAGGTTTCCCCATGTCCACCATTGCCCGCGGTGGCATGCACGGTCACATGATCAATGAATTGTGACATTTGGGTCCTCCAGGGTTTTTGGGTGTAAAAACTCAAAGCGGGGACGGACCGGGGAGGTCCGCCCCCGCTGGAGCGTTAGATAAAAACGAAAGTTACTGGGCTGCAGTTGGGACGATGTCCACAACTTTGCGGCCGCGGCGGCTGCCAAACGCTACGGCACCGGCTTCAAGGGCGAAGAGGGTGTGGTCTTTTCCAACACCGACGTTACGGCCTGGATGGTATTTGGTACCACGCTGGCGAACCAAAATTTCACCGGCGTTGACGTCCTGGCCACCGTAGCGTTTGATGCCGAGGAACTTGGCGTTGGAGTCACGACCGTTACGTGTGGAGCTAGCACCTTTTTTTGTTGCCATGAGTTAAATCCTTTACGAGTTCTTCCGGATCAAAGACTACTTGATGTCGGTGATCTTCACGCGGGTCCGGTTCTGGCGGTGACCCTGACGCTTTTTGTAACCGGTCTTGTTTTTGTATTTCTGGATGACGACTTTTTTGCCGCGCAGGTGCTCGAGCACCTCGGCGGAAACTTTGACGTTTTCCAGCTCTTTTTTGTCTGAGGTAATCTTATCACCATCAACCTTCATCAGGGCAGGCAGGTCAACGGAGCTGCCTACGTCTGCAGGGAGGCGATCTAGGACTACCAAGTCTCCTTCAGAGACCTTTTCCTGGCGTCCGCCAGCGCGTACAATCGCGTATGCCATTTGGACTCACTTCTCTCGACGTTAATCAAAAAATATTTTCAGCTGTATAACACCTGAGGGTCTTGGCTAACGAGACAAGTTGCCGAATTGCAGCGCCAACTGCCAGGCTTCACAGCACCAAGCCAAAAGTTTAGCGCGTTTTGTCTCGTTCTCCAAATTGTTCATCAGCGTGGTGCACGCGGTGATGAGATGTCTTCGGCCGCGACACCGACCCCCAAAATAGCGGCAGATTTTACTGGTTTATCCTGTTTTTTCGGTTGGTCCGACGCACTGGCAGCAAAGGTCTTACCCTGTTGCTGTACCTGCTGGGTAGCCTGCCGAATATCGGTGGCCCCGGTGGCCGAACTTGCTGCACGACGACGCGGCTTGTGCACAGTCGTACTTTCAGCGGTGGTTTCTTTATCGGATTGCTTCTGCTGTTGCCGATCTTGCTGTTGTGCAGTGGCACGCCGGTCTTGTTGGTGGCTATCTTCACCGGTTGACACGCCACCAGAATCCTTTGCCTGTTGATCCTTGGCATTATCACGCTGCTGCGAGGAGCCACCGCGGCGTTTGCGACGACGATCTCCTCGACGGCGACGCTGCGATGAGCCTGCACCACTTTGGCCGTGTTGCTCGTCTTTTGATTCTGTGTCGTTACCGTTGGTGGCTGCAGCTATCGATGCGATAGCATGGCGCGTCTGTTCAGCTTTCTCATCGTGGTGCTCATCCTGGGCAGCCTCCGAGTGCTCAGTTTGCTGGGATGACTGGTCTTTATTGCGACGACGATTCCGTCGTGTACCGGCCTCTCCCCCACGACGACGCTGAGCAGCAGTCTCATATGGTTTACCGCGTTCTATCGGCTCATCTTCAACAATGATGCCGCGGCCAGCACAGTGTTCACAGGTATGTGAGAACACTTCCACCAGCCCTGTGCCCATTCGTTTACGGGTCATCTGCACCAGACCCAGTGAGGTTACTTCAGCCACCTGATGGCGCGAGCGATCCCGACCCAGGCATTCCACCATGCGACGAACAACCAAATCGCGGTTGGATTCCAACACCATGTCGATAAAGTCGACGACGATAATGCCACCGATATCTCGCAACCGGAGCTGGCGCACCAGTTCCTCGGCAGCTTCTAAGTTGTTTTTGGTCACCGTTTCTTCCAGGTTGCCCCCGGAACCGGTGAATTTACCGGTATTGACGTCCACAACTGTCATTGCTTCAGTGCGGTCAAAGATCAATGACCCACCGGATGGCAGGTTGACCTTACGCTCCAAGGCCTTATGCAATTGTTCATCCAGGCGATAATGATCGAAGAGATCTTTACCGTTATAGGCTGCAGGATCCCACTTCTCCAACCGGTCCACAAGATCCGGCGCCACATAGGTGACATACGCTTCGATTTTATCCCACACGTCTTCACCATCGACCAGCATCTTGGTGAAGTCTTCGTTGAAAACATCACGAACAACTTTGATGGTCAGATCTGGTTCGGAATGCAGCAGTTCTGGGGCAAGAACCTTATTGGATTTGGACTGAGCTTCGATTTCTTCCCACTGCGTCCGCAGCCGGTTGATGTCATGCAATAACTCATCTTCGGCGATCCCCTCAGCCGCCGTACGCACAATGACACCCGTCTTATCGGGTAGATGCTCTTTTAAAATTGTCTTCAACCGGTTGCGCTCAACATCCGGCAGTTTGCGAGAAATCCCGGTCATCGTACCGCCTGGCACATACACCAGGTAGCGTCCCGGCAGCGAGACCTGAGCGGTCAGCCGGGCGCCTTTATGCCCAACCGGATCTTTGGTGACCTGTACTAAAACCGAGTCGCCGGATTTCAACGCGTTTTCAATTTTCTTTGGCTTGCCATCTAGTTGAGCGGTATCCCAGTTGACTTCCCCGGCATATAGCACCGCATTGCGGCCCCGACCGATGTCGACAAAGGCAGCTTCCATCGATGGCAAAACGTTTTGGACCTTGCCCAAATAAACGTTGCCGATCAGCGAATCTTGTTGTGTATTGGAAACAAAGTGTTCAGCCAGCACACCGTCTTCTAATACCGCGATCTGAATGCGATTATCGTGCTGACGAACCATCATTTTGCGTTCCACGGACTCGCGC
Source organism: Candidatus Yaniella excrementigallinarum (assembly GCA_019113675.1). GTDB lineage: Bacteria > Actinomycetota > Actinomycetes > Actinomycetales > Micrococcaceae > Yaniella > Yaniella excrementigallinarum. The sequence continues at coordinate 15,108 of DXHA01000036.1, read as the reverse complement.
CGTGCTAAAAATTCTGCTTCCGAGACCACAGTATTTTTTCGACGACCACGCCGCGATGTACGACGACGCTGACGCTTGGCTTCTAGCCGCGTGGAACCACGTAACGAGGTGACCTCATCCGGTCCCGATGTCGAGGCCTGGCGCGGTGCACGCACCCGGGTCACGGTTTGTTCCGGATCACCATCTCCACCGCCATCCATTTCTAAATCAACATTGCCACGACGACGGCGCCGGCGCCGATGCGAAACAGTTGCTTTTTCAGCGTTGTGGTGTTGGTCCTCTTCTCGTTTACCCCGTGAAGAGTCCTTTTCGGCATCCTGTTGTTCGTCACCAGATTTTGCGTTCCGAGACGATTTGCCGTTGGAATCATGACGCTGACCATTGCGCTTAGAATTACGCTGGTTTTTATTGCGGCCGCGATCACGGTCATCGTTGTCACGATCATCCTGTTTGGCAGGTTGATGACGGCGCACCGGAACCTTGGAGTAATCCGGGGCCTGAAACAACAGAGCGGTAGGGTCATCCGGCATCGTGGTGCCGGTTGAGGCCTGTTGGGCAGGATTCGTTTGTGCTTGCGTGTTATCGGCAGCTGGCATGCTGCGCCTCCCGGGGCCTAAGCGCGATCCGCACTCATCGCGGTTAGACCAAATTCGGTTGTGCGTGCGCCTAGCTGGCTGCTACGCACTACGAAAAAGCCTAAGGTGAACCGGTCTATGCCGGAGCCAGCAGAAGCGTACAAGACAATTCAAAAAACTTCAGGAGTCTGCCGTCGGGGGATTCAACATTTCAGTGACGATGGAATCTACCTTCGCAACTGACAAACCGTAAAGCTTCCGCAGGACCAAACGGGTGTGCGTATCCGTAGAGGTCTTTTCCATTGTTGCATACTTTTGCTTGAAAACCGTTATTTGCTGCTGGCGCTCAGCTGACGGCCTTATACTTAGCCGCGTGAATACAGCAGCAGATCCCAACACTGACATTCCTCAACGTCCCTGGTACACCACCAGTTTTGGTACCGCCATGATACTGGTAATTTCAGGGGCTATAGGGCTCATCGCCACCTTGATGCTCACCTATGAGCGAATTCAGCTATGGCTCGATCCCGACTACGTCACCTCGTGTGATGTTAACGTTTGGGTCTCATGTGGCACCGTAATGGAGTCCTGGCAGGCCAGTTTATTTGGTTTTCCCAACCAGTTCATCGGCATCATCGGTTTTAGCGTCGTCATTACCATTGGTATGGCAATCCTGGGTGGGGCGCGCTTTTCGGCATGGTGGTGGCATGCCACCTCCATCGGCTTATTGCTGGCCATGATCTTTTGTTTATGGTTGTGGACTCAGGCCGTCTATGTCATCAACACGTTGTGCCTGTACTGCATGGTTGTCTGGGCTGTGACAATCCCTGCAGCCATTTTGATCCTCATCCGAAATGTGGCACTGGATTTGATCAAAGTCACACCACGTACCAAGATGATAGTAACAACGGCCGCCTGGCCAACGATCATCGTGCTCTATCTGGTGATCGCTGCGTCAATCTTGCTGCGCTTTGGCGAAGCAATGTTTTAGGACAAAAGTGGACGAGAAAAAATTCAACGCCATGCCCCGACCGGAGCTCACCCACCCGTATGTGGAGACGAAGCAAGCTGCCTCGGTCATTATGTTGCGTCAGGCAGGCAGCCACCTTGAAGTATACGTGCAGCACCGTGCTACCACCATGGATTTTGCCGCTGGTGCAGTCGTCTTTCCCGGTGGTCGCACCGACGCCGCTGACGCGCTCTATGATTTCGGCGAACCAGCAAGGCCGGTGCTGCTGGAACATATGCACGGTTGGCAGAAAACTTCACTGGGTAACACGAACCAGGACAAAGCACTTGGCAATTCATCGATGATGCTACGTACCGGTCTACGTGAAGTTGAAGAAGAAACCGGAGTCGGACTTCAGCCTGGCATTATGCGTCCCTGGGCGAATCTCATCACTCCGGTGGGTTACCCCAAACGATTTGATACATTCTTTTTTCTCGCCACACCCGGTGATGACGTCATGCCAGAAAACATCACCACTGAAGCAGTCGCGGCAGATTGGCAGCGTATTGAGACCATTTTGGACGATGCTGAGTCGGAACGTATCGCTTTGATGCGACCTACCAAATTCCTTCTGGAAGACATTATCGAGCTGGGCACCCTAGACGTTCTGTTAGCCCGCGATCCAGTGGTCCAACCTATTCGCGGGCTGTAGGTTACTAACTGCAGCAGCAGTTACTGATCACGCAGGATCGCTATACCGAGGCCGAGAAGCCAAATATATCCAGGCCACAACGCTAACCGTTCTAGCAGTCCTCCGAAGGCAGCCCCAGCCGGCAGGACGCCCAGAAATATAACTGTAGCTACTACCGAAACTGCCCCGGCAATGAAGGCCCAACTAGCTAGGACACGTCGTTTATGCAAAACAAAACCGGATAGGAGCAAGGCCAATGGCTGAGCCAGAAAGACCGGCAACGACACCAGCGCATGAACTTCTAAAGCTTGATCTAACGGCGTCAAGCCAGTGCCAATGGAACTTAGCCCTGAAACTATCCATAACACAACCGCAGCGATCGCAACTCGTCCAGGCTGGAACCAACCACGCACCAGATAAACGCCCAATACCATCAACACGCCAAAGACAATGAATGCATCATTAACAAGCAAGTGCCACGGAGAGCAAACAAACACCGGCCCCACGGTGTAATCAATTGTGGTGCAGGTAGTTGCGCCTAAGTCGCTAATAGTGTTGTTTAATAAGCTGTAGGGAGCGGTTACCGCAGCCACGGTCAGCAGTTCCGCCAGGATATAGAGCGGCTGGACGGCCAACATTAACGCCCCTGCACGTACACGTTTGGCCACCGCGTTCAACTTTCCTCACTGTCTTGAATCAGCATATAGTAAAGCGCTGGCCCGGATATCCGATGCCAGCGCTGTTCATGGTCAGAGATTAGCCGAACCAGATATCAATCTCACGCTCGGCAGATAAAGTGGAATCTGATGCGTGAATGAGGTTCTTCTGTACGCCTTCACCCCAGTCACGACCAAAGTCGCCGCGAATGGTACCGGGTTCTGCCAGGGTTGGATCAGAAATCCCCGTCAGAGCCCGAATGCCATCAATAACGCGTTCGCCTTCAACAATGGCGGCAACGATGGGGCCTGAGGCCATAAAGTTCACCAACGGTTCAAAAAAATCTTTACCTTCGTGCTCTTCATAGTGGACAGCCAGCAGTTGAGGCGTTGCATTGAGCATGAGCAGTTCTACGATCTGATATCCCTTGCGCTCAATGCGTGACAGTATCTCACCGGTCAGTCCACGTTCTACGCCGTCGGGCTTAATAAGTACCAGGGTGCGTTCAGGCTGGCTCATAAAACTACCTCATTCATCTGATGCGTTGACTAGCGCGGTATGCACTGCCCTACATGATCATACCTAATCGGTATCGGGCTTAGTGCCGTGTTCCCGTTCCCATTGTGCTTGTTGTTGGTCACGTATTACGTTATCGGCATCAATCTGTTTACCTTTGACCACCGCATACCACCATGCGAGGGCAAAGAGGATACCGATAAGAAAACCCCACACCTCTAAAAATCCCGAAGCAATAAGCAGCGCTTGGATAACCCAACCGATAATAATACCGCTTGGTTTTGCAACTAACCGAGCAACGTAACCGGTGATAATGGCCAGTACTAAGGCTCCAAGCAGGAACCACAGTCCGCCGTCGTCTTTATGGAGTCCAAAGAGCATTAACCCAAAAAAGGCGATGACGAAGGCTTCGCCTAGTAGCACGGTCGAGGCGAATAGCACCTTGGTGGAGCGGCGCTGTTTCTTCTGACCGGGTTGCCATTGGCGTTGGGCTTTAGTTTCACGTTGCGGACGCCATGATTCGTTACCGGCGGTGTGTTTAGGACTCATCGTCATCCTCCTGCGGGTCTTCGGGGAAGAACTCACTGAAGTCATCGTGGCCGCTGATTTCAACACTGGCGTCAGTGTTAGCGGTCTCGGCGCCCAATAGTTCTCGAACCTGTCCGACCAGGGTGATGGATCCGGTGACTAATACGCCTGCTCCCCCGGTGCCAGCGGTTAATGTTCGTCCGGCGTCTTGTACTTGGGCGTCAACGTCTCGCACACCTTGTACAGCCCAGGAGATGGCATCCACGACCGATCCGGTGGTAAAGATCTGGTCTTCATCCCATCCGGCGTCTAAGGCGATTTCGGCTAGTTCTTCAGCGGGAATGGCTCGCGGCGAATTTGATTGGGTCACCGCCAGGTGGTCGATTTCATCACCGAAGTGGTCAAACAGTGTGGTCATGATGCCCAGGGCGTCTTTATCATCGAGGATGCCGACTACTAGGCCCAGGGCAGAGAAGTTGAACGTTTCGCGCAAGGTGTTGGCGGTTGCCTCAATACCTTGCGGATTGTGGGCGGCGTCAATAACCAGTGATGGGTGGGTGCGTAAAAGTTCTAAGCGTCCCGGGCTAGTGACCTGGGCCAGACCATCCTGGAGCACGTCCTGGTTGAGGGGTTGTTCACCGGCACCGAGAAACGCTTCAAGCGCTGCGATGGCCACGGCCAGGTTTTGCACCTGATGGGCGCCGTGTAACGGCAAGAACAATCCGTTGTAGTCGGCTGCGATGCCACGGATGGATACCTGCTGGCCCCCAACGGCAACGGAGCGTTCTGTCACCCCAAATTCGACATTTTCAAACCGGAAGTTAACGTGCTTTTTGCGGGCGGCTTCCAACAGCACTTGGGCTGCTTCGGGTTCTTGTACCGCGGAGATGAGGTATCCATCGGATTTGATGATGCCTGCTTTTTCCACGGCAATTTGACCGGGACTATCACCCAGCAGATCGGCGTGGTCCACAGCAATTGGTGTCACCACCGAGACCTGGGCGTTAGCCACATTGGTGGCATCGGTAACTCCGCCTAGTCCAACTTCTAGGACCATGACATCGACCGGGGCGTCGGCAAAGATCGCAAAACCCAGGGCGGTTACGGTTTCGAAATAGGTCAGGGGTTGTTCGTCGGCTTCGGTGAGTTTGGCGTCGATAATATCGACCAAAGGTGCGATCTCGTTCCAAATCCGCACAAATGTTTCGTCTTCAACCGGTTGGCCATCTAAGGTGATGCGTTCGGTGACTTTAGACAGATGTGGTGACGTGTAACGTCCGGTGCGCAGTCCGTGGGCAATGAGAACTTGTTCGATGATGCGCGCGGTGGTGGTTTTACCGTTGGTTCCGGTCAGGTGGATGACCGGGGCGCTGGACTGTGGGTCCCCCAATAACGACATGATGTCATACATGGGTTGCATGCGGGGCTCCATTTTATTTTCTGGAGCTCGCGATAACAGGTGCTGATATACCTGTTCAGCGGTTTCAAACATTAGGCGTCGGCTTTCTGGACGGTAACTTCTACAGTTTTGGTGGCGTCGTCGGCGACCGAATCGCGTGGGTCGGGTGCTGCGGTTTTATTGAAGGTCACCTGCAGTGAGAGGGTCTCGCTGCTGATGAGTTGTTCGTGGGCCGCAATAGCGTCGATGACAGGTTGTGGGCCGGTAATGACGGTGGCGATACGATCCGATACGTCCAGTTGGGCGTCGCGACGGGCCGATTGCACGGCACGGATAACATCGCGTGCGGCACCTTCGGCAGCCAGCGTTTCGTCGACGGCGGTATTGAGAATGACAAAACCCTGCGGGATAACGGCTACTGCTGCTTCAGGGTTTTCTGGGTCTTCTTCTACCACGGTGGACAGGGTGTATTCGGGTTGTTGTAGGACGATACCTCCGGCGGTAACAGTGCCGTCGTCGGCGATCGACCAGTCACCGGATTTGGATGCTTTGATCACGGTTTGGACGTCTTTGCCAAGCCGTGGTCCAGCAGCACGTGCGTTGACGGTCAACTGCTGGGAGATTCCGAAGTCTTCAGCCGAAGTGTCGGCTTCATCAACAAGTTTGATGTGTTTCAGGTTCAGTTCATCGGCCAGAATATCGGTGAAGGCCGCGGTGAAGCGGTCCACGTTGGGAACTACCACAGTCAGTTCAGCCAGTGGCAATCGCACACGGCGGTTGGCACCTTTGCGCAATGACGACGCCGAGGAGGCAATGGTACGCACCAATTCCATGGTTTCTTGTAGTGTCATGGCCTCGTCGCCGGAGGGGAAGAGATCAGCATCCGGGTAGTCGGTTAGGTGTACTGATCGACCACCGGTGAGGCCACGCCAAATTTCTTCGGCCACCATGGGCATCAGTGGTGCGGCTGCACGACAGAAGGCTTCCAGCACGGTGTACAAGGTGTCTAATGCCTGAGTGTCTTCGGCGAAGAAGCGTTGGCGTGACCGACGGATATACCAGTTGGTCATGGTGTCCATATAGGTACGGATGGTGTCGGTGGCACCCGAGACATTGTAGTTATCCAGGCTGGCTTTGACGGCGCGCAGCATGGTGCCGGTGGCAGCCAGAATATATTGGTCTAATGGGTCAGTGGATTCGTACCGGAAGTTGGCTTGGTAGCCTTCTGGACGTTTGCCGTTATCGGTGGCCGAGTTGGCGTACAGGCTAAAGAAGTGCCACACGTTCCAGGCTGGCAGGATGGCTTGCCGGGCTGCTTCGCGGATGCCTTCTTCGGTGACGATCAGGTTACCGCCACGCAGAATTGGAGAGGCCATCAGGAACCAACGCATGGCATCGGAACCATCGCGGTCTAATACTTCATTGACATCCGGATAGTTTTGCAACGATTTGGACATCTTATTGCCGTCAGAGCCCAGGACAATTCCATGCGAGATAACATTTTTGAATGCCGGGCGGTTGAACAGTGCGGTACCCAGAACGTGCATGGTGTAGAACCAGCCACGGGTTTGACCAATGTATTCGACGATGAAGTCGGCTGGGTTATGGGTGTCAAACCACTCTTTGTTTTTCATTGGATAATGCACCTGGGCGTATGGCATTGATCCGGAGTCGAACCAAACATCCAAGACGTCATCGACACGGCGCATCATGGATTTGCCGGTGGGATCATCCGGGTTTGGTCGCACGAGTTCATCAATCCAAGGACGGTGCAGATCGACTTCACCGTCAGTATTTCGTGGCAGCTTGCCGAAGGCTTCTTCGAGCTCAGCCAGGGAACCATAGACTTCGAGTCGTGGGTAGTTGGGATCGTCGGATTCCCATACCGGGATGGGCGAACCCCAGTACCGGTTACGGGAAATTGACCAGTCGCGGGCATTTTCCAGCCATTTTCCAAACTGGCCGTGCTTGACGTTGCCCGGGATCCAGTTGATGTCTTCGTTGATGCGCAACATGTCGTCTTTGAAGTCAGTGACTTTGACATACCAGGAGGTAATTGCCCGGTAAATCAGCGGGGTGCGGCAACGCCAGCAGTGCGGATAAGAGTGCTCAAAGGATTGTTCTGTCAGCAAAGAGCCTTGGGCACGTAGTGCACGAATAATGGTGCGATTGGCTTCAAAGACTTGAACGCCGGCGATGTCTTTAAGCGCCCCGCCCCCGAGGTTTTCATCGGCAAACAGCGGCAAAAATTTGGCGCCTTCGTCTACAGACAGCACCACGGGGATGCCGTGGGCTTCATTGACTCGCTGGTCTTCTTCACCATATGCCGGGGCTTGGTGCACCAGACCGGTACCGTCTTCGGTGGAGACATAATCATCGACCAGGATTCGAAACGCATTTTGGGTACCGTAAGTTTCGGCATCAGCAAAGTAGCTAAACAGCGGCTGGTAGACCAGCCCGGCAAGCTGGGTGCCGGTAAAGGTTTCGGTAATGGCTGCCACTGCAGCCTCGGCGTCGTCATAGCCCAGCATTTTGGCGTAGGCGGCAACCCGATCGGTTGCTAATAGCACACGTTGGGCACCGAAGGTATTAACTTCGGCCGATTCCACTGGGACTACCGCGTATTCGATGTCGGGGCCAGCGGCCAACGACAGGTTGGTCGGCAGGGTCCAAGGGGTGGTCGTCCAGGCCAGCACACCCACGCCTGTCAAAGACGCTGCGATTTCTGGGGTTGCGCCGTTTTGTGGGATCAGTTCTGGGTTTTCAGGTAGCCCGGTGATGGTGAACTGGACGGTGATCGATGGGTCTTGCCGCATTTTGTAGACGTCATCATCCATGCGCAGTTCGTGGTTGGATAATGGTGTTTCGTCATTCCAGCAGTATGGCAGCACCCGGAAACCACGATAGGTTAGGTTGCGGTCATACAGGGTTTTGAAGGCCCAGATGACCGATTCCATAAATGATGGGTTCAGAGTTTTGTAGTCGTTTTCAAAATCGACCCAACGTCCCATGCGGTTGATGTATTCTTCCCATTCCTGGGTGTATTCCAGCACGGAGGCACGGCAGGCATCGTTGAACTTATCGATGCCCATTTGTTCAATTTCGGCCTTATCGGTCATGCCCAGTTGTTTCATGGCTTCCAGCTCGGCGGGCAAACCGTGGGTATCCCACCCGAATCGGCGTTCCACCCGGCGACCTTGCTGGGTCTGATAGCGGGCGACAAGGTCCTTCACATAGCTGGTTAGCAGGTGGCCATAGTGTGGCAGGCCGTTGGCAAATGGCGGGCCGTCATAGAATACGAACTCATTGTTTTCGCCGTTAATTTCTGCGGGACGGTTTTCGATCGAGGCTGTGAAGGTGCCATCCTCATCCCAATATTTTAGGATCGATTCTTCGATGGTGGGCAGATTTGGCGTAGACGGTGTGGAACCAGAATTAACCCAGTCTTGCTGGGAGCTTGCCAGAGGGTACACAATTACCTTCCTCGCATCGACAACGTTGCACTGTATGCAAGGACGCCGTATGGCGCGGTACCACCCTGCTTATCTTGGCGGCCAAGATCGCTTATTACAGCTATATCGGGCTGACCCGTTCGGTTCTACTGGGCAGATAGTCTGCTGTTCTTCCGAAGCACTCCCCGATGATGGTCGGATCACTGCGCAACCGTGACCATACTACAACACTTCTGGCAGCTATTTAGCGTCACGAATCAGCTTATGTTGGGCTGCCTGCTTGACCGGGCGCAGCACGATTTGGTCTAAATTAATATGGTGCGGCAGATTCACCGCATAGGCACACACATCAGCGACGTCATCGGCGGTTAGCGGTTCGGCAACACCGGCATAAACATCGGCCGCTGCGGATTCATTTCCGCGCATACGTTTCAGCGAGAATTCTTCGGTTTTGACGAGGCCGGGTAAAACTTCAATGACTCGAATATTGTGTTCAGCCTCTTCCAGTCGTAAGGCCCCGGTCAATGCGTGTTGGCCGGATTTTGCGGCGTTATATCCGCCCCCGCCTTCATAGGCGACAATGCCGGCAGTTGAGGTCAGGTTCAGGATGGTTGCGGCACCGTGTGCTCGCAGCATGGGTAAGAATTTTTGGATCACGCGTAGCGAACCCATCACATTGGTTTCAAACATCCACTGCCAATCGTCTTCTTGGGCCTGGCTAATGGTGTCGGAGCCTACTGCCCCACCGGCAATATTTAGTACTGTATCTACCCCACCCTGGGTTTCAATGGTCGTATACAGTGACTCGATTGAAGCATTGTCGGTGACATCGGTAGCCACCGGCGTTAGGGTGCCAGCTAACTGTTGGCATGCCTGAGCCAAAGTGTCCAGGTTTTCTGTACGCCGGGAGGCAGCGTAGACACGCCAACCATCAGAGACCAGTTTATAAGCGGTGGCACGACCAATGCCTGAGGTCGCACCGGTAACAAGGGCTGCAGGCTGTGTTTGGGTCATGTCTCTAACCCTAGAACACCGACTATAAAAACTCGATCTTTATGATGCGGTTAGGGACCAGATATAAGCGGAGAATATGAAACAATGGTGGCCATGGCTGAAAATGAGATGGGCACAGACACGCCCAAAACGGTTAATGTTCCAGACCGTGTTGGTCTGGAGGGACTTGAAGAAAAATTTAGTAGCCGGTGGGAAGAAGACCGGGTGTATGCGTTTAATCCCGATACTACCCGGGGTGACGTTTTTTCGATCGATACCCCGCCGCCAACGGCATCTGGTGCGTTACATGTCGGACACGTCTTTTCGTATACCCAAACCGACGTGATAGCACGCTATCAACGCATGTGTGGCAAAAATGTGTTCTATCCGATGGGCTGGGATGACAACGGTTTGCCAACGGAACGCCGAGTACAGAACTTTTTCGGTGTTCGCACCGACACCAGCGTCGCATATGACCCCAATTATCAGCCACCTGACAAACCTGCCAAGAACCGCCGTGACTGGGATGTGGTATCCCGACAGAATTTCATTGAGCTATGCTTAGCGCAATCCCGGGACGATGAAGTCGTCTACGAGCAATTATTTACCCAGTTGGGTTTATCGGTGGATTGGCAGCTAAGCTATCGGACCATCGATGCTCACTCGCGGGAGGTTTCGCAGCGGGCCTTCCTACAGAACTTGGCTGACGGGCATGCCTATAATGCCCAAGCCCCCACCATGTGGGATGTAACATTCCAAACCGCTGTGGCACAGGCAGAACTAGAAGATAAAGAAGTCCCGGGCGCCTATTATCGGTATGCGTTTTATGCCCACGATGGTTCCGAAGTCTTCATCGAGACTACCCGCCCGGAATTGTTGCCGGCATGTTCAGCACTGGTGGCCCACCCAGATGATGAGCGGTACCAACATTTATTTGGCAAAACGGTCACCTCTCCCCTCTTTGATGTCGATGTTGAAGTCTATTCTCACGAGCTGGCTCAGCCGGATAAAGGCGCCGGTATTGCTATGGTGTGTACTTTCGGTGACCAGAATGACATCACCTGGTGGCGCGAACTGCAACTACCAACCCGAACAGTTATTGGCCGTGACGGACGCTTTGCCCGCCAGACGCCGTCATGGATCACGACCCAGCGTGGGGCCGAAAACTATAGTGCCCTTGCCGGCAAGACGGTCTTTTCAGCACAAAAAGCTGTAGTAGAAATGCTTGAGGCCGCTGAATTATTGGACGGGGAACCTGAGAAAATCACCCACGCGGTAAACTTTTTCGAAAAAGGCGATAAGCCATTAGAAATTGTGACCTCGCGTCAATGGTATTTGCGAAACGGGGGCCGCAACGAAAAACTGCGTGATGAACTCATTGCACGTGGTGATGAACTGGCCTGGCACCCAAGTTTCATGCAGTCGCGCTATACAAACTGGGTAGAAAATCTTACCGGTGACTGGCTGGTGTCGCGGCAGCGTGTCTTCGGTGTCGCTATTCCACTGTGGTATCGATTGGACGCTGAAGGCCACGCCGACTACGACAATCCAATTGTGCCATCCGATGCACAACTACCCATCGATCCGGTAGACGATGTGCCAGACGGTTTCACCGCCGATCAGCGGGATGTCCCGGGTGGTTTTACCGGTGACCCAGATGTGCTTGACACATGGGCAACCTCGTCGTTGACACCACAGATTATCGGTCAGTGGTCGAAAGACGAACAGTACTTTAATAAAGTTTTTCCCTTTGATCTACGTCCACAGGGTCACGACATTATCCGAACCTGGCTATTTTCCACGGTAGTACGGGCCGACCAGTTGCAGGACACCGTCCCTTGGAAAAACACCGCATTATCAGGGTGGGTGCTTGATCCGCATCGTCAGAAAATGTCCAAGTCGAAGGGCAATGTGGTTGTTCCATCAGATATTTTGGAACAATTCGGTTCAGACGCGGTCCGGTATTGGGCGGCATCGGCTCGATTAGGTGCTGATACCGCCTATGAGGTCAATCAGATGAAGATTGGGCGGCGTTTGGCAATCAAATTGCTCAATGCCTCAAAATTTGCGCTGAATTTGGGTGCGACTGAAGACAAAATCGTCACGGATGCTACTGCCGCTGAGGCCATCAGTCATCCATTGGATCGGTCCCTGTTGGCCCTGTTGCACGAGACAATCGTGCAAGCAACCGCCGCGTTTGAAAAATTTGAGTACGCGCGCACCTTGAGCCTGGTGGAGACCTTTTTCTGGCATTTTACCGATGACTATATTGAGCTCATTAAGGACCGGGCTTATGGGTCGCGTGGTGCAGCCGAACAGGCCTCTGTGGTGGCCACTTTGGCTACCGCTTTGGATGCGCTGTTGCGTTTGATGGCACCGTTTCAACCATTTGCCACCGATGAGGTCTGGTCGTGGTGGCGTAACGGTTCGGTACATAGTGCAGCTTGGCCTGGTTTAGAAACCCAACTGGCTGGTATAGCTGCTGCCGCACAGCATGGTGATATCAAAGTCTTGACCACTGTCACCCGTGCTATTTCGCGGATTCGTAAAGCTAAATCGGATGCGAAGGTCAAACAGCGTACTGAAGTGGTCAGCGCAACGATCACAGCAACAGAGTTTCGGGTCGCCGAGCTGCGTGCTGGCCTTGATGATCTGCGTGCTGCGGGGAACGTCAGTGAGCTGCATCTTAAACAAGGTGAAGCAGTCACCGATGAGGACGATGAAATTATCGAATTGCGGCTGACTGATATTACCTTGGCCGAAGCAGAATAAGCCCTGCATATATAGTTGAACCCCCGGTGGTTATACTCACCGGGGGTTCAACTATGTTCAGCGATGTTAGCTAAAATCGAGTTCTGTTGTGCGGGCTCGTTTGAGTTCATAGAAGTATGGGAATTCGACTACGTTAGCAAAACCGTCCCATATTTTGCCGGCCTGTTCACCACGTGCAATACGGGTCATAACCGGGCCAAAGAAGGCCGACTCACCGATGGCAATAATTGGTGTACCAACATCGTTGCCAACTAGAGACAAGGCATTTTTCGTTGAATCGCGTAGGTCCTGATCGTAGGTGTCGTTTTGTGATTCGGAGAGGATCTCATCTCGATCTTCCACCCCGATTTCTTCTAATGCCTCGGACAAGGCTTCTTCGTAGCGATCCATACCGTAATGTTCGTTATGGATACGGGTGCCGGCGGCAGTATAAAATTCGCCGACTTTATCGGCACCGTGGCGTTGACGCACTGCCATGGCGACACGGGCACCTTGCCATTTATTTTGGGTCTCTAGATCGTTTGGGTCGTCTTTGCCTTCATTGAGTACACCCAATGAAATGATATTGAAGTCAACTGCCACATCACGGACCTGTTCAACTTCACGCATCCACCGTGAAGTTATCCAAGCAAATGGGCAAGCTGGATCAAACCAAAATCTTACAGACTGTGTCAAAATCTCTCCTTATGCGGACTTGTTTCGGCGATTCCTGTCCACTTCGTGTGGAACCATAACCGGTTGTCCTGTACCATCCACCGTATCCCCGGTAATGGTCACCTGGGCAATATCATCTCGGGACGGCAAATCAAACATAATCGGCTGCAGGACATCTTCAATGATAGAGCGTAGTCCTCGGGCCCCACTGCCGCGGGCTTCTGCTTTTGCAACAATGGCCTTGAGCGCCTCGTCGTCAAAGTGCAGTTGCACGCCGTCAAGTGCAAACATTTTCTGATATTGCTTGATTAGCGCATTGCGTGGTTCGGTCAATACTCGGATTAAAGAATCTTCATCCAGGTGATCAACCGCAGTGACCACCGGCAAACGCCCAATAAATTCTGGAATCAAACCAAATTTGATGAGATCGTCTGGGCGAACATCAGCAAACGATGGCGCTTCGTCCTCACCAGCGACCTTCAAGGGTGCACCAAAGCCCACAGCTTTTCGGCCAGCCCTGGATTCAATGATATCTTCCAGCCCTGCAAATGCACCGGCCACGATGAAAAGAATATTAGAAGTATCAAGCTGCAAAAATTCTTGGTGCGGGTGTTTACGTCCCCCTTGTGGTGGTACAGAGGCAACGGTACCTTCCAAGATTTTCAGTAGGGATTGTTGTACGCCTTCGCCTGATACGTCTCGGGTGATCGATGGGTTCTCGGATTTGCGCGAAATTTTGTCGATCTCATCAATATAAATGATGCCGTGCTCTGCTTTGGATACATCATTATCGGCGGCCTGAATGAGCTTCAGTAAAATGTTTTCGACATCTTCGCCCACATAACCGGCCTCAGTCAGTGAGGTAGCGTCAGCAACAATAAATGGCACATCAAGTTTGCGGGCCAATGTTTGCGCCAGATAGGTCTTGCCCGAGCCCGTTGGGCCAACAAGCATAATATTGGACTTGCCAATTTCAACATCTTCCAGCTCGGTAAAGTCTACATCGGTGCCAAAAGCCTCGCGCATCGAGGTTTTGATATTTTCTTCGGCATGGACGCGCTTATAGTGGTTATATACTGCAACGGCCAGAGCGGCTTTGGCACGATCTTGGCCAATTACGTACTCATCAAGGTGAGTGTATATTTCCTGCGGGGTGGGCAGCGTGAACTCTTCGCCCTCGGTGACCTCGGCAAGCTCTTCTTCGATAATTTCGTTGCACAGCTCGATGCACTCATCACAAATGTAGACCCCTGGGCCTGCGATGAGCTTTCGTACCTGTTTCTGGGTTTTACCACAGAACGAACACTTCAGCAGATCTGCCGATTCTCCGATTCGAGCCATATCTTCTCCTTATGCGCCTTACCAATCCAGCATAAATGCTGCGGTGCTTATTCCCCGGGAGGTTGCGCCAAGCGTGGATAACTTTCTTTGCGGTAGTCACACTGCGTATCGATCATTAACACAAAGATGGCGTCCCACCCGAAGATAGGACGCCATCGGTAATTAGGAATGTTTACTCAGCGTCACGCTTCCGCGATTCCAGTACCTCATCAACCAAGCCGTATTCTTTGGCGTCTTCAGCTGACAGGAATTTATCGCGATCAATATCTTGACGGACCTCATCAGCTGTGCGGTTGGTATGGTTGGCTAGCGTTGCTTCCATCCAGGTACGGATACGTAGTAGCTCGTCTGCATGGATCTGCAGATCAGTAGCTGTACCTTGATCGCCACCCATGGATGGCTGGTGAATAAGAACGCGTGAGTTAGGCAGCGCCAAGCGTTTGCCCGGTGTTCCGGCTGCTAGCAAGACCGCTGCGGCAGAGGCAGCCTGTCCAAGCGCAACAGTTTGGATTTCTGGACGAATGAATTGCATCGTGTCATAGATAGCGGTCATTGCGGTAAATGAGCCACCGGGCGAGTTA
>DXHA01000035.1 GCA_019113675.1 Candidatus Yaniella excrementigallinarum | reverse complement strand
CAGCCATGCCCCCGGACCTAAAATAGGTCGGCACCGGCTAGCCGGGCTAAGAAATAGCTGTAAAAGCCTGGTCAGCGCCTGGGGTCTGTGCCCTACCAAAATATAACGTCAGGATTTTGCCGCCTTCTGTGCGTGTCCCTGTAGAGCGGCAGCGACCGCAGCCACCGCCGGATGTTGTGCCGAGGCGTGTCGCATAGCAAAAAAGATATGCCTATGTGGGGTGGTATCAAGTGCTACCCAGCTAACGTTGGGTGGGCGGTAACCACCAAGGATCCCCGGTAGGATCGCAACTGCTTCACCGGCTTCAACCAATTGCACATGCGCTTGTAAGTCGGCTGAAGAATACCGAATATCGGGTTCAAATCCGGCAGTACGACATTGTTGTAGTGCCCAGTGGCGTGAGGCCGCCGGAGCAGGTTCCATGATCCAAGGCAGACTAGCCGCATCTGTTAGCTGATTGATCTGTGTAGCCAGATGGTTGGGGATTGCAAGCCGGAGAGGATCGTCAACGAGTGCAGTGGTGACCATGTCCGGTAGCTGAGCAACCGCGTGTGCTGGATATTGCTCGGCGACTACAATATCGAAGTCGCCTGTCCTGGTATCGTGCAAGGCCTGTTCGGGTTCTCGTTGGGATACTTCTAGCCGGATGTTCGGGTGGGTTTGGCTGAGGAGCTCTAATGTTCCAGGCAGCAACGCTAGAGCTGAGGTTTGAAACATCGAGACCCGTACGGTACCGGCTACCATGGTTTCGGCTTCGGTCAATTCGGCGGTGGCCTGTTCCATGATCGCTAACATCTTGTCGGTGTGCTCAACTAATCCCAATGCTGCGGTAGTCAACATGAGCTTGCGCCCCGATGATACCAATAGGGTAGTACCTGCTTCCTTTTCCAAACGAGCTAACTGAGCAGACACTGTCGAGGGTGCAAAATTGAGCGAATTGGCCACCTCAGTGACGGTACCCCGCATGGCTAACTCCCGCAGCAAACTCAGACGATGCAGATCTAACACGGATATCCTTCGCTTTAACCGTAAGGTTCTATTCGATATTATTCGCTATACCCGAACCTATTTCTAGCCGTATGCTGTGTGTCACAATATAATGTCGTAAATCGGGAGCATTATGCAGACAACACATCCTCGTCAAGCAGATATCATGCCGTGGCAGCTGGGTGATGCCGCTATCGACCAGGTGCGCAAATGGTTAGCGGCAGCCTCAAAGGTGAAACCAGATGCCTCGGCACAACAGCTAGCAGGCGTACTGCAAGATCCCAACGGCTTGGACTTTACGGTCGGATTCGTCGATCGGGTTATTCGGCCCGAAGACAATGCAACGGCAGCCGAAGCATTGTCACATATTGCCGATGAGGCTCCTCAATTTTTGCCATGGCATTTACAAACCGCCATCCGGGCAGGGGGCAAATTAGCTAACCTGGCCCCGGGCGTTGTTGTTCCGACTGCCCAAGCTGCCCTGCGAGCATTGGTCGGACACCTCGTCATCGATTCACGAGACAACCAATTGGGTAAAGCAATTCAAAAGATCCGAACCCCCGGAATCGATTTGAACATAAATCTGCTGGGCGAGGCCATTTTAGGACAGCAAGAAGCAGATAAACGTGTAGCCGATACGTTGGCGCTAATTGCTCGCGATGATGTCGACTATGTTTCCGTTAAGGTCTCGGCTACCGTTGCCCCACATAATCACTGGGCACACGATGAGGCAGTAGACAATATTGTCGAAAAACTCCGGCCGGTTTACCGTGCCGCCATGCAAGCAGACCCGGTTACCTTCATCAATTTGGATATGGAGGAATATAAAGATCTCCAGCTGACCCTGGACGTTTACCGCAAACTTATTTCAGAACCCGAGTTTCAACATTATTCCTCAGGCATCGTATTGCAGGCCTATCTTCCTGATTCCTACCGGGCCATGGTTGATCTGCAGGCTTTTGCCGCCCAGCGGGTTGCCGCTGGAGGGGCGCCTATTAAAGTTCGTGTGGTTAAAGGCGCGAATCTGCCCATGGAACAGGTGCAAGCTGCTATACATCGTTGGCCACAAACCGTCTGGCCCACCAAGCAGGATACCGATACCAATTACAAACGGCTACTCAACTACGCACTGACCTCTGAGCGGCTGACCAATGTGCAAATTGGTGTTGCCGGCCAAAACTTATTCGATATTGCTTTGGCATATCTATTGCTTCAACACCGCAACATACCGGTGCATGATGGGCCGGTAGATTTTGAAATGCTGTTGGGAATGGCCAGTGCACAAGCCGAGGCTGTGCGTGCTGATGTTGGGCGATTGTTACTGTACACTCCGGTGGTGCACCCCGATGAGTTCGACGTAGCCATTTCGTATTTGGTACGCAGATTGGAGGAAGGTGCCTCAGCAGACAACTTCATGTCGGCGGTTTTTGAACTGGAAGACGAGACCATGTTTCAACGCGAAGCCGGTCGTTTTTTAGCCTCGCTGGAACAGTTGGAAAACGAAGTTGATTTGGTCCCTGAGCCCAGGCGTAAACAAAACCGCCAGACTGAAGACTTTTCACAGCCTTCAGCCAAGGCTTTTGCCAATGCTGCCGACTCCGACCCGGATCTACCGGCTAACCGTGACTGGGGCCGCCAGATCATTGCGCGAATGGCAACTTCACAACTGGGGCAGTCGGTGGTGGATTCCCAGCGCATCGAATCTGAAGAACAATTGGATGCTACGATCACGGCGGCGCAACAAGCCGGTTCAACCTGGCAAGACTTGCCATTACCAACTCGCTCACAGGTATTAATCCGGGTCGGTGACCACTTAGCGGCTGTGCGCGATGAACTTATTGAAGTGATGGGTGCCGAAACCGGCAAGACCATTGACCAGTCGGACCCAGAGGTCTCCGAAGCCATCGATTTTGCTCGTTTTTATGCAGAACAGTGTCTGCAACTCAACCAGATACCAGGGGCCAAGGCGCATCCGGTGGGGCTAACCGTAGTGACCCCGCCATGGAATTTCCCATTAGCAATCCCCACCGGTTCGGTTGTCTCAGCATTGGCTGCCGGGTCACCGGTGATGTTCAAACCCGCACCACAGGCCCAACGAACTGCTGCCGTCATTGTCCAAGCCATCTGGGCGGCACTAGATGAATTTGAGCTTTCCCGCGAACTGGTGCAGTTTGTCATCGCCGAAGAATCTACCATCGGCACCAGCTTGGTCACGGACCGTCGTGCCGAACGGGTTATTCTGACCGGCGGATATGAAACCGCACAGCTATTTACTCAGTTACGACCCGATATGCCACTATTTGGTGAGACCTCAGGCAAAAACGCAATTATTATCACCCCGTCGGCGGATTTAGACCTTGCCGTGGCCGACGTGGTTGATTCCGCGTTTAGTCATGCCGGCCAAAAATGTTCGGCCGCGTCCTTGGTGATCCTGGTAGGCCAAACGGCCGTGAGTAAACGCTTCCACCGTCAATTGCTGGATGCGGTGAATTCGCTGGTTGTAGACCACCCTAACAATCCGCAAGCCCAAATGGGACCGGTCATTGATGTGCCCGGCGATAAACTGCAGCAAGGACTAACCCAACTGGAAGCCGACCAACGCTGGCAGCTCAAACCGCGTCAACTGGATGACACCGGCCGGCTCTACTCACCGGGTGTGCGCTCCGGGGTTAGGCCAGGTTCTCAATATCATTTGACCGAATACTTCGGTCCGATACTTGGCGTCATGTCGGCCAAAACCCTGGACGAGGCCATTGATTACGTCAACGCCGTGCCCTACGGCTTGACCTCTGGTATCCATTCGCTGGACCCGGAGGAGATCGGCAACTGGGCGGAGCGTATCACCGCTGGGAATCTGTATATCAACCGAGGCATTACCGGTGCCATTGTGCGGCGACAACCCTTTGGTGGATGGAAACGCTCTTCAATTGGTCCAGGCGCTAAAGTGGGTGGGCCCAATTATCTTCTGGGTTTGAATAATTGGACTGATGATCCTGTCTCTTTGCCTGCCATAACCGATATATGGGCTGATGAACTGTTCCAGGCATTGGCCCCGATCATCGAAGACGACGATGCTGCATGGGTGCAAGCAGCTGTAGCCCACGATGCCCAGGCTGTAGAAACCTTCATCGGTCAACGGGACGTATCGGATTTGCAGGTGGAGATTAATGCGTTGCGCTACCGGCCGGTTCCCGTAGCGATACGCGCGGCAAATATCACCTCGGCAACGCTTGCACAAACGGTGCGCGTGGCTTTTGGTGGAATTCGGGTGCAGCAGGCGGTGGCAACAGGCCATGGCACTGGTGTGTTACCAACCAATGTTGTTTCGCTGCCTACAACTGCTCCACGACAACTGACCGAAGTGTTTACTGGCACCAATGTCCAAGTTGTCTTTGAAGACACGAATACCTGGATCCAGCGTGCTAGCCGCCTGGCTGACACCGACCCGGCACAAGGCACCGGTCGCATCCGTCTCATTGGTCCCGAGGAGCAAACCGATACAATAACTGCCACGGCCCACAGCCCAGAAACCGCGCTCTATACTCAGCCGGTCACTTCGGCAGGTCGCCTAGAGATGTTGCCGTTTCTTCGTGAACAATCAGTGACTATGCCGGCACACCGGTTTGGTACGCTCAATGATTTGCCCCAGCGCGCCCTGGGCGACATTCAGTTTGGTCAGACACCATCCGTTAGTCCTTAGGAACCCGCTTGGGGTCGTCGTCTTTACTCGCGTAGCGGCCTTTTTGCTGGTCGTAAGCGCGCAACTGTACCCACATACAGACAATTACTCCGATGGCCAGAATGATCCAGGACTGCTGGGTGCCAAAGAATTTCTCATCATTGACTACCACCGCCAAGAGTTCTACCAGCACGATGATGATGGCCCCAAGCCCTGCACCTAGTAGGCCTGCCTTGAGTCTTCCTGGCATACGGATCATCTCCTTAAAACGTTTTGGCCCTATTCTGCCAGGGAATCCTGCCAGGCGTGATAGAGCTGGGAGAATTGTCCACCGGCGGCAATCAACTGGCCCGGGGCCCCATCTTCGATGATCTGGCCACCTTCAACTACTAATACTCTATCGGCAATCATTACCGTGGAAAGTCGATGGGCAATAATAAACGAGGTCCGACGCCCCAAGAGCTCTTCGAGCCCTTGTTGCACCACGGCTTCAGTTGGAGCATCCAACGATGACGTGGCTTCATCCAGGATCAACACGTTTGGGTTGGCCAAAAACGCGCGCGCAAAGGAAATCAACTGGCGTTGCCCAGCAGACATCCGACCGCCCCGGGCGCGCACATCGGTATCGAATCCTTCAGGTAGGCGCTCGACAAAGTCACGTGCGCCAATGGCTTCTGCGGCAGCAATAATTTCAGCCCGGGAAGCATCCGGATTACCTAAGGCAATATTATTAGCCACCGAACCCGAAAACAGATATGACTCCTGGGTAACCATCACAATATTGTCGGTTAACGTATCTCGTGAGATGTCCTTAAGATTGACGCCGTCTAAAGTAATAGCGCCCTGGGTGACATCATAAAATCGGGCCAGCAGTTTTGCGATTGTAGATTTGCCGGCACCGGTCGAGCCCACAATGGCCACGGTTTGTCCCGCAGGTACGTGCAGCGACGTCGGGTGAAGTGCCACTGGCAGCTGTGGTGTATAGCGAAACGCAACATTATCGAAGACGATTTCGCCGTCTACCGAGGGCAATTCCACCGGTATTTCAGGGTCGGTGACCGCGGGTCGTTCGGCCATGAGCCCGGAGATTTTTTCTAAAGCCGCCACAGCGGATTGAAACGTATTGTAGAAGTTGGCAATCTCATCGATGGGCTGAAAAAACCGTCTGGCATATAGCACTAAGGCCACCAATACACCCACCTGAAGTTGATCGCCAAGCACCCGGAAGCCACCGACCATCAGCACCGCTGCGATAGTAATCGTAGAAAGCCAACGTAACATCGGCTGGTATATCCCAAACAGCTGAACGGATCGTAGCGACGCCTGCCGGTGATCTTCGGCTAACTGCTCATACCGGGCACCATTTGCCCGCTGACGGCGATAAGACTTTACCGCACGGATGCCGGTAACGGTTTCAACAAAATGTGCAATCAGCCGGGCAGCGTTCGTCCGAATTTGGCGGTAGATGACGGAAGATCGTTTTTGAAACCACACGGTGAGCATCGTGGCGGGTACTAGCAGTCCGGCCATCACCAGTCCTGACGGTACATCCATGGTTACGATGAGCACCATGGTAAACACCATCTGCAACACCGAACCGACCATGATATCCAGTCCGGAGTTTAACAGCTGTGCCAAGGCATCCATATCGGTGGTTTGACGTGCCACTGTACGTCCCGAAGCGTAGGTTTCGTGGAAAGTCATATCCAAATGCTGGGTGTGTAAAAATAAGCGTTTGCGTAATCGAAACAGCATATTTTGGCCGATGGTCATATTCCATCGAACAAAGACATACATCAACCCGCCGGCCGAAATAGCGGCAATAATATGGGCTGCGGAGGCGACAATGGCAGGCACCGGGTTGCCATCCTGCAGGGCCGGCAACCCATGATCAATACCCCATGCAATAATTGCCGGACCAGCCACCGTCATCAGTTGAGTCAATACCACAATCAGTGATACGCCAACCAGCTGCCAAGTATATGGTTTTAACAGACTTCCCAGCAGCCGCAGGGAAGCTCGACGTTCGTCCTTGGTCATCTGCGAATAGCGAGTCGAATCGCTACGGGTTCTACCAGGGTGGCTCATATATTCACCTCGCTACCGCCACGGGCCGGAGTAGCCATCAGATACCGGTAGCGTTGCGAGGTACGTAGCAACTGTTGGTGGGTGTCCACCGCCACGATCTGGCCATCGTCTAACAGCGCCACCCGGTCAGCTAGTGCCACGGTGGAGGAGCGGTGGGCGATAATCAATGTCGTTGTGTTATCTAGGACGGCCCGTAACTGGCCTACCACGCGCTCTTCAGTTTTGGTATCTAATGCCGATAGTGGGTCATCCAACAGTAGTAATGCCGGACGGGCGGCAATAGCGCGCGCCAGCGCCAGTCGTTGCCGCTGGCCACCAGACAGTGAAAACCCTTGTTCGCCAATCGGGGTGTCGATACCATCAACAAGTTCGGCAACAAAGCCTGCATCAGCAGCCGATAATGCCTCCCAAGCGATCTCTTCTTGGACGGCCTCGGGAAGCTTTGGATCCACGCCTAACAACACATTGTCGCGCACAGATGAAGAAAATAGTGTGGTGTCCTCAAATGCAAAAGCAGTCAGCCGACGTACATCGTCTAAGTGCATATCGTGAACGGAAACACCATCGATAGTGATCTGACCGGAGGTGATATCAAAAATCCGGGGAATCAGTTGCAACAGGGTAGATTTACCGTTTCCAGTGACACCAACCAGTGCCATGGTTTCTCCAGGCCGGATATGCAAATTGACGCCGCGTAACAGATCAGGCTGGTCAGCTGGAGCATCGTGGTATCGAAACCGAACATCATCCATGACAAGCTCTCCGGTGGCATGTTCCACATCGACAGGCACCGGATTATCCGGCGAGACGATGGTATTGGTCGAATCCATCACCTCGAAATAACGTTCTAGGGCCGTGGTGGTATTGACGGCTTGACCAAAAAGTGAGCCCAGCATTCGGGTGGGACCAACAACCAGGGTGGTGGTGGCAAAAAAGCTAGCCAGCTGGCCGACGTTCATTGCACCGGAATTTACTTGAAATAGCCCAAGCAATAAGCAGATACCCAATGCGGTTTCTGGCAGGGCAAGTATGAACATATCGAAACGCGCAGTAGTAGTGGCCTTACGAACTTCATTATCTCGAAGCGCACGAGCACTTACATCAAAATTTGATAACGCATATCTTGCCCGGCCAAATGCTTTGAGCACCCGAATGCCTTGAACAGATTGTTCCACCGTAGTGGAGATTTCACCGTTCAGATCCTGCGAGCGCCGTGTTAAAACCGAGAAGTCCTGCTGGAACCGGTAGGTTAGCAGCACAATCGGGATGATGACGACCAAAAAGGTGCCGGCCAATAGCCAGGAGGATCGTGCCATCATATAGCTGCCGACCAATACTGTGGCGGCCGAGGAGACCAGCATGATCATGCCAAAAGCAATCCACCGGCGAATCTGGCTGACATCCTGCTGGGCACGGGAGAGTAATTGTCCAGAGCCCCAATCATTAAAGAAGGCGACTGGCATTTCCAGTATCAAATTATAAAACCGTACCCGCATTTGGCGTTCAATATTGGTGGATGGTCCAATTGCAAACACACGACGTAACCAAAGTAAGACTGCTTCGATAAGGCCCAAGGCAATCACGACCCCGCCAGCGATCCATACGGTAGCCGCGGTGGGGGAAGTATCTAGTTTATTGACAAGCGCTTCCAGCACTTGAGGAACCATCAAACCCACCACTGAAGCTCCAACGGTGACCAAGATCCCAAGGTAGAGTCGCAGCCGAATGGGGGCGATAATACGCCATAAACGTGCCATGGCGTCGACCATGAACTCTGCCTCCTGCCAGTTGGAACGATGTCAGTATGAAGCTTGTTGGAGCTTATCGTAGTGAGCCTGGTTAGCGATATAAACGCGTTGCGCTAACTGCGGTGGTATAAGGATTTGCGCCAATATTCTGGCTCGGCGGTCACCAGCATGCCCAGTTGGCGGAAAATGGACTCATCTACCGACCCAAGGATGGTAGTGGTGTGGACGTCGCAACCGCGCAGGTGCTGCAACATGTCAATAGCCTGACGAGCTTCTTCAGATTCAGCAGCAGAAACCGATAGCGCGATTAACACCTCATCAGTATGCAATCTGGGGTTGACGGATCCTAGATGCCGGGTTTTAAGGGTTTGAATTGGTTCAATAGCTTGTGGCTGGAGCAAGTGGACGCCGTCGGCTATCCCTGCCATATATTTAAGTGCATTAAGCAACATAGCCGCTGAGCACCCCAATAAGCCTGAGGTTTTACCGGTAATAATCGTGCCATCTGACAATTGCAGTGCGCTTGCCGGCTGTCCGGTGCGGTGGGCAACTTCTTCCGCCGGAGCGACCACAGCTCGATCATTGCGTGATATCCCAACGCGGGTCATGATCACTTCAATGCGAGACGACACTGTGTGGTCAGCGGTATCCATCCGGCGCTCTGCAACCCGAGCTTTATACCATCGGCGGATGATTTCTTGGTTCGCAGCTTCGGCGCATACTGCATCATCGCTAATACAGTGCCCGGCCATATTGACCCCCATATCAGTAGGGGATTTATATGGCGAAGTGCCATAGAGTTTTTCCAACATGGCCTTCAGCAATGGGAAGGCTTCAACATCCCGGTTATAGCTAACCGCCTGTGACTGGTAAGCGGCTAAATGATACGGGTCAATAATATTATTGTCATCAAGATCTGCGGTAGCAGCCTCATAGGCTTGGTTGACCGGATGCTGCAGTGGCAGATTCCAGATGGGAAAAGTCTCAAATTTGGCATAGCCAGATCGAATCTGGTGTTGGAAATCATGGTAGATCTGCGACAATGAAGCAGAAAGTTTACCTGATCCGGGACCGGGGCCGGTCACCACTACCAAGGAACGAGTCGTTTCGGCATATTGGTTTCGGCCAAATCCAGCCTCGGAAATGATTTTTTCGGTATCGGTAGGATACCCGGGGGTGGGGTAGTGGTGAGTTACTTTTAGTCCGGCGCGCTGCATCCGCTCGCTGAAGGCTAGGGCATTGGAATATTCAATAGACAGCTGGGTGATCACCACGTGCTCCACCATGAAGCCCTCATCTCGAAAGATATCGATCAATCGCAGCGCCTCGTCCTGATAGGTAATGCCTAAATCTGCACGAATTTTTTCGTATTCCAAATCCTTGGCATTGAGCACCATCATGATTTCCAACTCATCTTTGAGTTGTTGGAGCATCAGAATTTTATTATTGGGGGTAAATCCCGGTAAGACTCTGGAGGCATGTAGGTCGTCAAAGAGCTTGCCACCCATTTCTAGATACAGCTTGTGCCCTATCTCTTGGCGTCGCTGAGAAATGAATTGAGACTGCAACTCAATGTATTTTTGCGAGTCAAAACCGATCTTGGGGTGAAACGATACTTCTTGGGTCATATGCTCAGCTTCCACAGAGCACCATTGTTCCATGGACATTCCATAGAACCTAGTTGTGGTACATCGCAGCACAAGGCTTTAGCTCTACTGGCTTGCACCAGGCCCAAAGGAGCAGCCTCACATATTACTTGCGACACAATGTGTAGGGGTCAGATGTTGTCGTGGGCACAAGTCATGGTGGTTTTTGGTTTACCAACACGCCGTGGTGAAAATTCTTTTTCTGTGGATTGATTAAAAAATCAGCGCTTGTGGGAATGTGGAGAACTTCTGTGTTGTTGTATTAAACCCGCACCGTGATGCGGATGTGTCCTATATCGGTCTTGTGGAGTTTTGGCAGTGAACTTGTGGAGAACCCTGTGAGCAAATGACAAAGCTGTAAGTACTACATCTAGTTATGCCTTGCGTTCTCAATCCCTAGATGTAGTATTAACTTTGTGGTTGGAACCGATCAGGTCTTCACCAAGAATTTTATAAAAGCACACCGCAAAACTTCGGGTTGAGAAGTTGGCGGACCAGCCGGCAAATGCACCGATCAAAAGGGAGAAAGATCATGACCGTAACCGTTTACAGCAAGCCAGCATGTGTACAGTGCAACGCGACCGTACGTGCCTTGGACAAAAAAGGCGTCGAATACGATGTCGTTGATATGTCACAGGACATGGATGCTCTGGAACGTGTTCGGGCCCTTGGTTACATGCAGGCGCCGGTTGTCATGACCGATTCCGACCACTGGTCTGGCTTTCGCCCAGATAAGATCGCTGAGCTGCAGGACGCTGGTTCGGCAGCATCGACCGTCGCATAGGACGAATTACCCATACATTTTTAAGGCAGGGGTTAGATGACGACCCAGGTTCGGGATAGATCATTTGTTAAGTCACCAGAGTCACAGGATCTGATAGAGACTGGTGCGAATCTGATCTATTTCTCCTCGGCATCTGGTTATACTCACCGTTTTGTAGAAAAACTAGGGTTTGACGATGAGTCTGTGGCACGCTTGCCACTTATTACTCGGGAACCAACGCTATATGCACTGGAGCCATTTGTTTTGATGCTGCCCACCTATGGTGCAGGTAAGGGCCCCGGAGTCGTTCCCAAACAAGTCATTAAATTTCTAAATGTCAAAAATAACAGAGAGCTGATTCAAGGCGTCATTGCCTCTGGAAACACAAACTTTTATGACGCTTATTGTCTTGCCGGTGACATTATTTCGGCAAAGACCAACGTACCGGTTATGTATAGATTTGAACTGATGGGCACTCCAACGGATGTGACCAAAGTTCGTCAAGGATTGGATGCATTTTGGCAACAACACTCACTGAAGAAGAACTAATTCAGTCGGCTAAGAAGCTTCCGGAGGCATGGCAAAACCTCGGATACCACGAACTGAATGCCATTTTGAATCTCTACGGTCCTGATGGCGAAATCCAGTTTGAAGCTGATCATGCCGCTGCGCGACAGTACTTTTTACAGCATGTCAATAAAAATACCGTCTTCTTCCACACGCGACGCGAACAAATTGACTACCTGATCGAAAATGACTATTACGAACCAGACACATTCGATCAATACCCAGAACAGTTTGTATTTGATCTTTACGATCAGGCTTATGCACACAAGTTCCGGTTCCCATCGTTTTTGGGAGCTTTTAAGTTCTACACTTCATATGCGCTCAAAACCTTCGACGGTGAACGGTACCTGGAACGCTATGAAGACCGGGTCGTGATGAATGCTCTCTACCTGGCACGCGGGGACCAAGACATGGCTCGGCGTCTTGTTGATGAGATCATTTTCGGACGCTTCCAGCCAGCCACCCCAACGTTCCTTAACGCCGGTAAAAAACAGCGTGGCGAATTGGTTTCGTGTTTCCTATTGCGTGTAGAAGACAACATGGAGTCCATTGCCCGTGGGATTAACTCCTCGCTGCAACTTTCTAAACGCGGCGGCGGTGTGGCACTCAATCTAACCAATCTGCGTGAACAGGGTGCCCCAATCAAGAAGATTGAAAACCAGTCTTCGGGTGTTGTCCCAGTCATGAAACTTCTGGAAGACGCCTTTTCGTATGCTAACCAGCTCGGTGCCCGCCAAGGCGCTGGCGCTGTGTATTTGAACGCACACCACCCGGATATCACCACTTTTTTGGATACCAAGCGTGAAAATGCTGACGAGAAGATTCGCATTAAAACATTGTCACTTGGTGTCGTAGTACCGGATATCACTTTTGAATTGGCCAAGAAAAATGAGCCAATGTACTTATTCAGCCCTTATGATGTCGAACGGGTCTATGGTGTGCCGTTCAGTGAAATCTCGGTGACTGAGAAGTACTACGAAATGGTTGATGATCCACGGATCAAAAAGACCAAGATCCAGCCGCGCGATTTCTTCCAGACCGTTGCAGAGCTGCAGTTTGAGTCTGGCTATCCCTACATGGTCTTCGAAGATCACGTCAACGACGCCAACCCAATTAAGGGGCGCATCTCGATGTCGAATCTCTGCTCGGAAATTCTGCAGGTTTCTGACCCATCGACCTATAATGCAGATCTATCTTATGACCACGTTGGAAAAGATATTTCGTGCAACCTTGGCTCGATGAATATTGCCAAGACCATGGATTCCGAGGATTTTGGTGGATCCGTTGAAACGGCAGTTCGGGCTCTTACCTCGGTATCGGACCTTTCAGATATCTCCTCGGTCCCGTCCATTGCTAAAGGCAACTCCCAGTCGCACGCCATTGGGTTGGGACAGATGAACTTGCACGGTTACCTGGCACGTGAACACGTGCATTATGGTTCCGAAGAAGGTATCGATTTTACCAACATGTACTTCTATACGGTGCTGTTCCATGCATTACGCGCATCAAATAAGATCGCTATCGAACGCAAGGAACACTTCGGCGGATTTGAAGATTCCAAATATGCCTCTGGTGAATTTTTCGACAAATACATTAATCAAGAATGGAAGCCAGCTACCGAGAAAGTAGCTCAGCTATTCATCGATGCCGATGTAGACATCCCCACCCAGCAGGACTGGAAAGAGCTCAAAGCTTCCATCATGGAGCACGGCATCTATAACCAGAACCTGCAGGCTGTCCCACCAACGGGCTCGATTTCGTACATTAATAATTCCACCTCTTCGATTCACCCCGTTGCATCGAAGATTGAAATTCGTAAAGAAGGTCGGCTGGGTCGTGTCTACTACCCGGCCCCATATTTGAATAATGACAATCTTGAGTACTTCGATGATGCTTATGAGGTTGGGTACAAAAAGATCATCGACACCTATGCCGCGGCAACACAGCACGTGGATCAAGGACTATCGCTGACGCTATTCTTCAAGGACACCGCTACCACGCGCGATGTCAATAAGGCACAGATTTATGCCTGGACCCAAGGGGTCAAGACTCTCTATTACGTTCGTGTGCGCCAAATGGCACTTGAAGGTACCGAAATTGAAGGCTGCGTATCGTGCATGCTGTAAAGCACTAGCGTGAAGTGTGCCGTTTGAATAGCATGCAAACGGCACACTTTTCTCCCCTTGATCGAAGTGCAGAAAAGTTTACTCGTAGAAAGAAAGTTGCATGACTCCTGAAGAAGTAGCGCAGCGCATACCCACCTACCGGGCAATTAACTGGAATGATATCCAAGATGATAAAGACCTTGAAGTTTGGAATCGCCTGACCACCAATTTTTGGTTGCCTGAAAAAGTGCCGCTGTCCAACGATTTGCAGTCCTGGGCGAATTTGACCGAAGACGAACGTGACGTCTCCATGAAAGTCTTTGCGGGACTGACTTTGCTAGATACCATCCAAGGCACCGTTGGGGCGTTGTCACTTATTCCAGACTCACTGACGTTGCACGAGGAAGCGGTGCTGTCGAACATCGTGTTTATGGAGGCCGTTCACGCGAAGTCATACTCATCGATTTTTTCGACCCTCGCTTCCACTGAGGCCATCGAAAATATTTTCCGTTGGACTCGCGAAGAACCAACGCTGCAGTACAAAACTCACGAAATCATTAAATACTATGAGGGCGATGACCCACAGAAGCGCAAGATCGCTTCGGTAATTTTGGAGTCGTTCCTGTTTTATTCTGGTTTTTATTGGCCAATGTATCTGTCCTCGCAGGCTCGTTTGACCAATACGGCTGACCTGATCCGTCTCATCATCCGTGACGAGGCTATCCATGGGTATTACATCGGGTACAAGTATCAGCGCAACATGGAAAACGAAACACCAGAACGTGCTGCAGAACTCAAAGAGTTCGCTTTTGATTTGCTTCAAGATCTCTATGACAACGAAGTTGCATATACCCACGACGTCTATGACTCACTGGGGCTGTCCGAAGATGTCAAGAAGTTCCTGCACTATAACGCCAATAAAGCACTGATGAACATGGGATATGAACCCATGTTCCCGGATTCGCTAACCGATGTGAACCCAGCAATCTTGGCTGCTCTGAGCCCTAACTCTGATGAGAATCATGATTTCTTCTCCGGGTCAGGATCCTCATATGTGATCGGTGCTAAAGAAGAAACTGAAGATAGCGACTGGGACTTCTAAGACCCCGCATCTTGCTCGAAGCCCCCAAGCGCTGATGGGAGGCCCGGACCTGCAGGTCCGGGCCTTTTTCGTGTCTAAGCCGAAACGCGATTGTCGTCTGCAGACAGGATCATTGCTGGCGATATCATGGCTTATTGCTTAACGTTTCCATCTACGTAGCGCTGACGCCCTCTTGGGGTGGCCTTCACCCAATCATGTGTTTGCACAAGTGAAGTCAAGAAGGTGCTTGGAGAACTGGTGTGGTGCCGCGAATTCAACGAGGTGCCCGGCCTCTGGAACTCCTATGAAGGCAGTGTGGGGAGCGGTGAGAGTCGCGATATAGTCTCTGGCTGCTTCGATCGGGCTGACAAGGTCTTGCTCACCGTGTATTGCAAGTACGGGCATTTCGAAGACACCTTCCCTCATTGCGAGGGGGAACGGCGAGTAATCATGGTAGAGAGCCGTGAGGCTGGTTTTCATGCCTTGGTCGATCTTTTGAATATCAGACATCGTCAACGTGGGATCGTACATCAACGCTGGAAGCATTAAGTCGTAGACCATGTTTGGAGCACGTCTGCTCAACTGCACGGCGATTTTGCTCTGCATCTGAGCCTGTTCGGCATTCCATGCGCGTGGATCGGAACCGATTTGTTCCAGCTTACGGATTGCTCTTTGGTTACGAGTAATACGAGCTGTATCCAACGTCTGCACCCAGCTGCGAGCCACAGAGTCCGGCCCAAGGATGTTGCTTAGCACAAGCGCTGAGAATAAGTGCGGAGCAGCACGAGCCATCATCGAAGCGATAAGACTGCCCACCGAACTGCCCATCACCACGAGTGGGCGCCCGTAAGTCCGCATCAGAGACTCAGCTAGTTCTAGGCCATCGGCGACGATCTGTTGCAGACTAAGGTCAGGTGCGCCTGACCGGATGAACGTAGGACCTGCGCCGCGTTGGTCCCACTGAACAACAGTGAATGATTGTTCCCACTCAGATATCCAAGAGTTGAACGGCGTATATGGCGACCCTGGGCCTCCGTGAATAATAAGGAGCACTTGGTTTGCTTTATCGTGCCCACGCACCGTCACCCATTGTGGAATACCTCCCACGGTTCGAAAGGATTCCTCGCGCACACCTGCGGATGCAATGATCTCGAGGGCACTTCGCCTACGCCGACGTTGAGCGGGTCGGCGGAACATTGCCATGACAGGGTTAACCATTTTCTTGTTCCTTCTTTCCACTCAAAACAGCCTCGATCCGAGCCAGCACCTCTGTCAGCTGGCCATCGTTCACCGACGCCGCACGCAGCACATCCTTAAAACGAGCGTCGAGGGTCTGTGAAATCTTGGTTTCTAGCTCAGCACCCACCGCCGTGAGAAAGACTTCATTAATTCGCTTGCTCGTGGAGCTTGTTGCCACCGTGACTAAACCGGCTAGCCGGATCTCCTTTAGTAGCGAGGAGACCGCGGGCGCTGTATACCCCAGTGCATTTGCTAACTCACGTTGACTTATACCCGGTTGTGCAGCTACCGCCCGAAGGAGAAGCGCCCGCGAATAGGTCATACCGAAGCCATCCCTCACCAGTGCATCACCGCTTCGCTCCAGAAGAGAAGTGATTCGATGCAAAAGTTCAGCGCCCGTCACCGTCATGGTTAAGATCTTAACTTAGTTGTTGTGTTTGACGCAAAGTGCTGTATTCCCCTTCGGGTTCCAAGCCGCTAATCTGGAACGATGGGTATACGTCGGGTCGTTCCAGATTTTCAGAGTTCTGATTTGCGGAGCTCAGTCGAGTTCTATACTGGCCTTTTGGGGTTGGAACAGGTGATGGATCACGGATGGATCGTGACCTTGGCCGATCCATCCGACTCCACGCGACAGGTGAGCGTCGTTTCACACGATGCGTCTGCGTCGGTGCTGCCCGACGTCTCAATCGAAGTTGACGATGTGGATGCGGTCTATGCAATGGCGAAACAACTAGGTGCTGAGATTGTGCACCCTCTTACGGATGAGGCTTGGGGTGTCCGACGCTTCTTTGTGAAGGACCCAGACGGCCACGTGTTGAACATTTTGGGACATCAGTAAGGTTTGGAGATCAGATTGTTATCTTGGGGCTCGGTGATTCCTTTCCCGGCCAACTGAATTGGATGGACAAACGCGAACGGTGCAGCAACCCAGGGCTACGTCCACGCTCGGTGATATTGCGCCGGCGAGTATGACAGCTCGTGCCGCAGTGCTCGGGCGGCGCGGAGAGGGAAGTGTGGGTCGCGCAGCGTCTCACGCCCGAAGAGCACGACATCGGCTTGTCCGGTGGCCAGGATCTGTTCGGCTTGGAAGGGTTCGGTGATCAACCCAACTGCCGCTGTAGGCACGCTGGTTCGTTCCCGGACTCCGGCGGCGAAGGCGACCTGGTAGCCGGGCCCGACCGGAATCGAGGCGGGCACGTTCGCGCCCGTGGATACATCGATGAGGTCTGCGCCATGCGAGCGCAGCCACTGCACGATCTGCACTGTGTCATCGAGGGTGAGCCCACCATCGGTCCAGTCCGTGGCCGACAGCCGCACCAACACGGGCACGTTCTCACCGACCTCTGCCCGGATGGCATCGATGGTATCAAGCACGATGCGTGCCCGGTTCTCCGGGGTGCCACCGTAGCCGTCGGTGCGTTGGTTGCTTAGGGGTGAGAGGAACTCGTGAAGCAGATAGCCGTGGGCGGCGTGGAGCTCAACGAAGTCGAAGCCGGCATCCACGGCACGGCGCGCGGCGCTGGCGAACGCGGTGACCGTCTCAGCGATCTCGCCGGTGGTGAGCTCGCGGGGTTCGGCCAGGCCGGGGAAGGTGATCGCTGAAGGCGCCAGGGTCTGCCAACCGCCCTGGGTCTCAGGGAGGCTACCGTCCTGATCGACGCCCCATTTCGGTCAGGTCGAGGCCTTGCGTCCGGCGTGAGCGAGCTGGATGCCCGCGGCCGCGCCCTGAGAGTGGACGAAATCGACGATCGGGGCCAGGGCGTCACGCTGGGCGTCGTTCCACAGGCCAAGATCCTTCGGAGAGATCCGGCCCTCCGGGGTGACGCCGGTAGCTTCGACGATGACCGCGCCCGCCCCGCCGCGGGCCAGACTCCCGTAGTGCACGTAGTGCCAGGGCGCGGCGATGCCATCGTCAGTCTCGACGGAATACTGGCACATGGGCGGCACCCAGATGCGGTTGCGCACGGTGAGACCGCGCAGAGTGATCGGTTCGAACAGCAGATGTGACAACAGGTGACCTTTCAGATCGGGTGGGTCAGGAGCGGTGGGCGACGACCTGCACTTCGACGCGCATGCGTGGGTGCCCGAGCGCGGTGACACCGACATCGGTCCAAGTCGGTCGGTGGTGGGGCATGTGCTGGGCGAACAGTGCACCCATGGTGGCGTTCACGAAGTCCTGGTTGCCCGGCAGATCGACGTGGTAGGAGTGCACGGTGATCACATCATCCCACGTCGCGCCTGCCATCTCGAGGATGCGTCCGATATTGGCGAAAGCCTGCGCCATCTCCTCACCGAGGTCATCGGGGAAAGTCATGTCGCTGCCCTGCCAGCCTCCTTGTCCGGCCAGCTCAATGCGGTCGCCGATCCGGACTGCCATGGCGAAGTCCTCGGTGAAGTCTGGGTCCATAATAATCTCGCGCTCAGTCATGCTGCGCTCACTTTCTCTTATCTGTTGTTGCTTCGGTGATCAGAAGGAAACGTCATGACGATCGTACCGGCCGCCTGCCGGGAAACTAGCCGGGTGTAACCGGCCTCAAGTCGGTCAAAGGCACAACGGTGTCGATCCGCGAGTGCAGCAGGCCCTGGTCGGCGATGTCGGTTATCGCCGCGAGGCCTTCGCATACCCAGGTAGCGGGTTCATCGTTGACGGAGTAACCGAGGATGCTCTTGTCGCCTGCGATCAGAGGGATAAGTGCGTACTGGGCGAACTAGCCGTTCTCGGTGATGCCGTAGGTACCCCCACCGAGCGCAGTCACAGGGATCCCCACCGGGTGGCGGTCGCTGCGGATGATGGTGCCGGCCCCGTCGTTGCCCTGTATCAGCGGCACCCGGGTGTCGCCGAATCCGCCGGTGCGGATCGTGTTCGACAGCTGGTTGATACTTGCCGCCTCGACTTGGATCGGCGAGTACCCAGGCTGCCACTGGGGCACCAGCACTTTGGCGATCTCCATTACCGGTTCCGGACCGATGCGACGGGTGACCAGTGCCCGCATGCTCTGGGGCAAATCGTTCTGGTTTGTGTTCGGGGTACTCACTGGTCGCGGTACCGTTTCGCCTCGGCTAGCCGTGCGGCAAGCTCGTCACGGTCGACTAGCTTGCTCACGCCGGGTGTTCGGGCAAGAATTGGGACTTCTAATTCTCCAATGGCTAATAAAAAATCGCGGCGCCATGTGGTGCCGCGACTTTTTTTTATGCCCATAATCAGGCAAACGATAAAAACAGTTTTTCTAATTGATCTAAATCGTCAGTTGCTACCTCCTCTTCGGCCATGCATTCCTGTAATGCCGAGGAGACTACGAGAAAGCCTGCACGGTCAACGGCTTTTGATACCGCTGAAAGCTGTTGCACGATTTGGGCGCAATGGGCATCATCCTCCACAGCATCAATCACTGCAGCCAACTGACCGTGGGCGCGACGTAGACGATTGATTATTTTCTTTTTGGCCTCCGGGTTACTTTCCAAGCCCGTTGATCGGTTCATCAACCCTCCAAAGCTTCACGAATATTGCCATCAGTATACCCCATAGGGTATTGTACGGATTATACCCCCAGGGGTATATATTAATAAAA
Organism: Candidatus Yaniella excrementigallinarum; assembly: GCA_019113675.1. GTDB lineage: Bacteria > Actinomycetota > Actinomycetes > Actinomycetales > Micrococcaceae > Yaniella > Yaniella excrementigallinarum. The sequence continues at coordinate 18,068 of DXHA01000035.1, read as the reverse complement.
GTTCAATCAAACAATCAGGATGGAAATATGTGTCGACCGGTCCAATGCAAAGTCTGTTCGAAAACCACATGGGCCGGCTGCGGCAACCATATCGCCGAGGTGAAGGCATCCGTTCCCAAAGATCAGTGGTGTCCTGGAAATCACTCACAAACAGAAATCGCCAACGCACAGGCATTCCAGCCGGGATTTTTGTCCCGATTATTTTCGCGTTCTTAATGTGCGCCAATTTGTAGCGAGAGGATCTGTATGCTACTTGAACATATTTATGACACCGATTTGGCCCAGGGCAGTTATTTCATTGGCTGCCAAGAAAATAATAGCGCTATCGTCGTAGACCCACGCCGCGACGTTCAAGTTTATCTTGACATGGCTGAACAACACGGCATGGACATCGTTGCCGTGGCGGAAACGCATATACATGCCGACTATCTATCCGGGACCTTGGAACTCGCCAACGCTACGGGGGCTCAGGTCTATGTCTCTGATGAAGGTGGTCCAGACTGGACGTACGGATCTGGGTTTGATGCAGCCATCCGGATCAAACATGGACACCAAATAGTCTTGGGCAACATCACCGTGGAAGCCGTCCATACACCTGGACACACACCAGAACACCTGTCGTTTTTAATTACTGACGGGGCACAGTCGACACAACCTGGCTTCATGCTTACCGGCGATTTTGTCTTTGTCGGCGATCTTGGTCGCCCAGACCTGCTAGATGCCGCTGCAGGGGGAGTCGATACTAGGTTTGCTGGTGCCCGCCAACTCTTCGCTTCACTTCGAGACCATTTCTTGCCGCTGCCAGACTATGTGCAAGTGCTTCCCGCCCACGGCTCTGGTTCGGCTTGCGGTAGGGCTTTGGGTGCCGTGCCCAGCACCACAGTAGGCTATGAACGCAACTTTTCATGGTGGGCTCCGTACCTTGAAAGCAACGATATTGATGGATTTGTCGATGAGCTACTCAGCTCTCAGCCGGATGCCCACGCGTATTTTGGTCGCATGAAAATCCAAAACCGTCAGGGCCCTAAGATATTGGGCTCACTGCCTGAACCTGTGCACTTCACTGCACAGGAATTGAAGCCACTGCTGGATCAGAACACAAAGATTTTCATCGATACCCGAGAATACACGGCACGTTATAATACAGCCGTGACAGGTGCGTTATCTATTCCTGACGCAGATAAAGCCGGTACTCATATTGCCTGGGCCTATAACCCAGAGGCTGAACACCGTGAGCTTGTAGTATTAGCCGACAACGCCACACAAGCCCGTGAATATCGAGATCACTTTATTCGTGTCGGTGTCGACACGCTCACCGGATACACCACCGCACTGGAAGAGTTGCTGGGCGATGGGGTGCCAACTATGACGATTGAGGAGTTGCAATCAGCTGACGATGTGACACTCATCGATGTACGCAACAACAGCGAGTACGCTGATGGCCACATCCCAGGAGCTAAGCAGCTTGCCGTGAGCCGCCTGATTTGGCATACAGATCAGCTACCAAATACCTCAACGATCGTAACCTACTGTGCCTCGGGCCGCAGAGCTGCGGTGGGCGCTGCAGCGTTGCGCCGCTACGGATATAACGTGGTTGAACTCAAGGGCAATTATGAGAGCTGGGCTGAACAAACAGCCCAGGCAGCCTAGTGGTTTAGTAAATGAACTGAGCAGGTCGATCAGCTACGCAACACTGCAGTGCGACAACTCACAGGAACGACATGTATCTGGCAAGATAGGCTCATGACCTCATCACAGGAACCTATACAAACTGAAGATACTGCGTTTTTTCGTCGCACCAAACCAATCGAATTATCCGAGGACGTACGTACCTCATATTTCGTTTCTACCCCGCATGCCGGTGGGGCTTGGCAGAATGACGAATTGCATATGGCCCCGGTCTCCGGGCTGGTTGCCGCCGAACTTGAAGCCTATCAACCACGGGAAGATTTCATTACCACCCGGATTAGCTTCGATATCCTCGGTAAATTGCACGCCGGTGAAGTCAAAGTTGTTACCGAAACTGTACGACCAGGACGTACAATCGAGCTGACCCAATCAACTGTTTATGCCCAGGGTCGTGCTGTGTTGGTCGGGCGCACGTGGAAAGTTATCGCGTCTGATACTTCTCGAGTGGCTAGCCTGCATGACCCACAGCTACCCCCGGTTGACACAGCCGAACCATGGAACCAAATGGCCCTGCGCTGGCCAGGCGGCTTCATCCGTTCACTGGAATGTCGTGTTTTCGAGGATCATGCACCGGGCCACGGTCGGGCATGGATTACCACGGATATTGATGTCATCGAAGGCGAAAAACCATCACCCTTTGTCAAATTGGTTGGTTTAACAGATACGGCTAACGGCATAGCGCCAATTGCTGAACCAGGCACCGATAATGTGTTTTTTGCCAACGTAGATCTCACCATTCACTTTTTACGTGAACCAGTGGGTGAGTGGCTGGGCTTTGCGACTTCGGCAAATATTGGACAAACCGGTGGCGGTATTACTTCAGCTATCCTGTATGACACTGACGGCATACTGGGCCGGTGCGAGCAGGCACAGACGGTTCGACTTTTAGACTAATTGTTCATATTAACGCGCTGGGCTCCGTAATCCTGAAGATTGCGGAGCCCAGCGTGATTAAATTTGGCGTTAGTAGCCGCGTTCGATCCATTCATCCAGGTGGGGTTTTTCGTCACCTATAACCGTGGAGTCACCGTGGCCGGTGAGCACTTTGGTGTCATCGGGTAAGGTGAAGATCTTATTTTTGATGGATTCGATGATCACGTCGAAATCCGAGTAAGACCGCCCAGTTGCACCGGGTCCGCCGTTGAATAAGGTATCGCCAGAAAACAGCACGCCGCCGTCGAGTTCTGGTGCGTGAAAGACTACACAGCCAGGGGAGTGGCCCGGGGTGTGGATGGCGGTTAGTGTCACATCGGCGATTTCGAAGGTGTCGCCGTCGTTGATGTGACCATCTGGTTGATGGTCTGGGTGTGTGGCATCCCATAACATTTGATCGTCTCGGTGAATGAGCACTGGCGCATCAACGGTGTCACGCAATTTGATGACTTCAGAGATATGATCATCGTGGCCGTGGGTGAGCAAAATAGCTGATACGTTACGGTCACCGATTGCCTCACGAACTTTGTCGAGTTCGTGTGCTGGGTCAATGACGATGACGTTATCGTCGTCGCCAATAATGTAGACGTTATTATCTACATCCCAGGTACCTCCATCAAGCGAGAAGGTACCTGAAGTTACGATGTTTTGAATTTGGGCCATTTACATCTCCACCACTGAACGCAGGACCTTGCCGGCGTTCATTTTGTCGAAGGCTTCGTTAATATTGTCCAAAGTAATGCGTTCGGTCACAAACGCATCCAGATCCAGCCTACCCAGTAGGTATTGTTCCACCAACATCGGGAAATCCCGTGATGGTAGGGTGTCGCCGTACCAGGAGGATTTCAGGGCACCACCGCGACTGAAGACGTCCTGGAATGGTAGTTCTACGGTCATATCCGGATGCGGGACACCAACCAGTACTACCCGGCCTGCCAGGTCACGGGCATAGAAAGCCTGCTTATAAGTTTCTGGGTGACCGACGGCTTCAACGACTAGATCGGCACCAAAACCATCGGTAATACCACGAATTGCTTCTACCGGGTCAACCTGTTTGGAATTGACCGTGTGGGTAGCGCCCAGGGCCTTGGCCTGATCAAGTTTAGTGTCGTCAATATCCACGGCGATGATCTTGGTCGCCCCAGCAAGTTGAGCGCCTTGGATGGCCGCCACACCGACACCGCCGCAGCCGATAACCGCCATGGTTTCACCGCGTTTGAGTTCACCGGTATTAATGGCGGCCCCAATACCGGCCATTACACCGCATCCCAGCAAACCAACAGCGGCATCTTGATCGTCTTGCAGCTCCGCATCGATCTTGGTGCACTGACCGGCAGCCACCAAGGTTTTTTCGGCAAAAGACCCGATACCCAGGGCGGCTTCTAACTCGGTGCCGTCTTCTAAGGTCATTTTTTGCTCAGCATTATGTGTGGCAAAGCAGTATTGCAGTTGGCCTTTCTTACAGGCCCGGCATTCACCACAGACCGCACGCCAGTTTAAGATCACTTTATCGCCCACGGCTACGTTGGTGACACCTTCACCGATCTCGGCCACCACACCGGTTGATTCGTGACCAAGCAGGTAGGGGTAATTATCTCCGACCCCACCTTCAATATATAAGTAATCGGTGTGGCACACACCGCAGGTCGAAACATCGACAACGACTTCACCGGGGCCGGGATTTGGCACCACAATCGTTTCGATAGTTACCGGAGCATCCTTGGCCCGCACAACAGCGGCCTGAACCTTATACGCCATAGTTCTCCTTAAAGTCACGGGTCAGCCCACAAGGGATTTTGTGGGCTATCTGAAACTATCTGATCATATTCGGCACCATTTTGACCATGGTTGACCACATACTGGCATACTAGAACTATGTGTGGACGATTTGTCATGGCGCGGGCCATTGGGGACCTTATGGCCGCATCCGGGGCTGTGAACGTAAAATTTGAACAGTTGCGTCCCAACTACAACGTGGCACCGACCACGGACATACCCGTGGTCGTCGAGCACTACCAACAGCCACAAGACACCACCAGCCTTTGGGAACGCAATCTTTATCTTGCCCGGTGGGGATTGGTACCGTTTTGGGCTAAAGATCTGGCATTTGGTCAACGGGCCTTCAACGCCCGTTCTGAAACCGTCGTGACCAAACCAACTTTTCGTGCAGCGGTACGTTCTCGTCGTGCTGCGATTCCAGTTGATGGGTATTACGAATGGTTAGCGCCACAACGCAAAGGTCAGCCCAAACAGCCGTATTACATCCGGCCTAAAGACGGCTCACCTATCTTTTTCGCCGGCCTTTATGAGTGGTGGAAAGACCCTTCAGTTACCGACGACGCCCAATGGGTATTGTCTACCACGATGCTTACCGGTGCTTCGCCACAACCCGGTGCACAGCCACCGATTCTGGATGAATTGTCCATGTTGCATAATCGACTGCCGTTGCCGATGAGCCCGGCAACGATGGATCAATGGTTATCGGCTGGTGATTTGACGAAGGACGCGGCTGAGGATCTGGTCAACACCGTTGTCGCTGAAGCTTATGACGTTGCTACCCAATGGGAGATGTACCCGGTGGATCCGGCGGTGGGATCGGTGGCCAATAATGGCCCGGAACTTATCGAACCGTTTGATCCCACCGGTTGCCAAACCCGTCTGGTATAAAAATTATCCAAGTTCTGCTGGCAGTTCCTCAGAACTGCCGTGTACGTGCACATCCAAAAAATTCCGGAAAACTTTATACCAAACCTCGGCATTACCGCGCCCAACAACCCAGTGGCCCTCATCGGGGAAATATAGGTATCGATGAGCCGTATCCCCGGCAGCATCGGTAATTGGTGGCGTAACAGTATGTAGCGCATGCCAGAGTTGCTGGGCTTGACCAATGGGTACTCGATAATCTTTATCGCCGTGAATTACCAACATAGGAACAGCAATGTCTTTGGCATAACGGTGCGGTGAATAGTGCTGTTGAGTGGCCATGGCTCGGTCCCAAGTTGCATTATCAGTAGTCTGACCCATTGCTGTGGTATCCCACAGTGAAGCATGAGTAATAATGCAACGGAAACGCTGCCCGGTATGCCCAGCTACCCAATTGGCCAGATAACCGCCATATGAACCACCAGCGATCGCGGTTTTATCTGTGGCAATATCTTCGCGGGCTTCGGCACTATCAATGAGATCTAACAGATCGGTAAACGGGGTACCACCTAGCTGCTGGTTACCCCTGTTGATCATTGCTTGGCCATATCCGGTAGAAATTGCCGGATCTGGCAGTAAAACCGCATACCCGGCAGCAACAAAAGGATCCGGGTTCCACCGATACGTCCAGGCATTCCACGAGCCCCAAGGTCCACCATGAATCATGACAACCAGCGGAAACGGGCCCTGACCTTCGGGCAACCGCAGCCAAGCCCGCACCGTGGTACCATCATCGGCCATTACACTGAGGGTATCGAGTCGACCCGGCGAGGTCAGTGCCGGGACAGCAGTATCCACGACGACGGGCTCCACCACTTTCGGGGTGCTGGGGTTGAACTGAAACTTCACCAGTTGTGGGCTGGCAGCAACACCGGAAGCGACCGCGTATACCACTGCGGCGTCGGCGGTATTTACCCTCGGGTCAGTAGTGATGGGCCCATAAGCACGCACGGCATTTAGCTGGCCATGGGAGGCCCAGGTATCCAGGCTTGGAGTAATACGAGTGGGAATAGCATCGTTGAGCCCACCGACGTAGATCGCCCCGGCACCTTGCTCATCGGTGGATGCTATAAGCTGTCTGGAAGTCAGCCACTGTGGGGTCACCCAGCGATCCAACTGTGACCATACACGCTGTAACTGGCCGCTACGTAGCTCTAAAACCGCGGTTTGCATGGCAAGGTTGACCTGGTCGTGCCACGGTGTGGCTACGGTAATGACCGCATATTGACCATCCGGACTGATTGCACCGGCCTCGTATTCGGTTTGCGGAGTAGAAACCAATAATTCAGTGTATTCGCCAGTGCCTAAATCTAACCGGTAAACCACCGAGGTTTGAACTGTCTCTGGGGTGTTACCACGCTGTTGGGACATGGTAACTACCGCTTGTCTACCATCGGCAGTGACATCCCAATTCACTAGTTGGCCGGCAGGCAATTCTACCCGGGTGAGCTTCGGGGCATCACCGGGCTCAGGTAAGGGTGCAACAGCTAATACGGTGCGGCCCTGGGGTAAATCCTGATCCCAATATCGGGTGGGAAACTGGGTGTATACTTTACCTGAGACCTTGGCGGCACTGCGGGTTGTAGCCAATTCCTCGTGCTCGGTTTCCGTCGTGGCGTTGGAATGCCACTGCATACTTACTACCAGTTGGCCACCGACCACTTTGAGACCCTGAAAACCCCAGGAACGTTGGGCCACCACATAGGGTTCGCCCAATGGTGGCATGACCCAAAGTTTTGTATCTGCAGCGGTGGGTGCCTCCGGATCCTTGGCACCGGCTTTTCGGGATGATAGAAAAAAGATTCGACCATCCTCGGCGTGTTGAACACTTGAGACGGAATCATCACCGTGTGTCAGCTGCACAGCGGCGGTGGTGACATCCCAAAGTTGGTTGACATAGCCGGAACCCTGTTGATTCAGTTGTTGCACGGTGGTGGTTACCCGGCCAGCAGCCGCCGTGACTGAACTAAGACGCGGGGCATTGAGCAACTGGGACAGCGTGGATTCAAAAACAGAGTTGGTCATGGCCCCCATTATGGTCGTTGGAGGAGTCTGACACTATCTTGGGCTTATCGTGTCCTTCCGGAAATCTAGGCTGAGAACACGAAAAGAACAGGGGGTTCTTTCAGCGTTTTCGAAGGAGATTTCCATGGGTACACTGACACAATCCATTCACGTTACTTGCACCACCGCGGGAATACCATTGCGTCTGTTGTATGGTGGTCGCTCCTATACTGTCACAGCCGAACCGCAGCGTTGGTATGTGCGTCGTCGTTGGTGGGCAGAAGAACACCGGGCAGAAATCGGTTATGGTCCAGGGCTAGTGGATTACCAAGTGTGGCGGGTTCAAGTGAAACTTACTCGAGCACAAAACGCCCCAATATTAACCTTAGATATTTCCCACCACATTGAATCCGGCCGCTGGCGCCTTGTACAGGTGCATGATGCACTGCGATTGGAAGAAACCGTCTAATTATGCCAGCCGCCTTTGCTCATCTAAATGTCACAACTGCTTATTCAGCTCATTACGGGGTCTCTTGGCCCGAAGAGCTGGCAGCAGTTGCGGCAGCCGATGGTGCCCAAATACTGGGGTATACCGATCGGGATGGGCTCTATGGGATGGCCAAACATCTTAAAGCTTGTATGCACCACAATATCGCCCCGGTTATCGGGGTGAACCTTGCGGTGGCCTGGGATCCTGCAACCGCTTCCGATGGACAACCCTTATCTGCTGGGCGGGTCACAGTGCTTGCGGCCAGTGCCGCCACCGCCGGTTACGGGCAGGCCCAAAACCTTGGTGCTGGGTATCAATCGCTGGTGCGGCTTATTTCACTGGCACACCGCCAAACAGCCAAAGATGGCACACCAACACTTTATGTTTCCCAGTTAGCCAACGCGGCACGGGGCGGTTTATATGTGCTCATCGGACCAGCGTCGGATGTAGGGACTTTTATGTCCCAGCGTAAATACGCTCTGGGGCGCTCCCGGCTACGACTATGGAAAAAATCGCTGCCGCAAGGCAAGGCTCATGTCGAAGTTGTGTCGCATTTGGCCTTACCAACAGAACAACTATCTACTTCCCAAGCGGTACGCATGTTGCGGGCAAGCACGGATGTACAACTCCCTGCGATACTCACCAATGCCGTCCGGTATGCCACCCCGGATGGCGCAGCCACAGCCGATGTAGTGGATGCGGCCCGAGCACTGAGTAGCTTAGATACCCTCACCGATATTCAACCCAACGGTCAAGGTTGGCTAAAATCTAGTGCCCTAATGCATGCACTGGCTCAGGAAATTGTGCATGAAGCAGGAGCAGGCACCAAAAGCGCTAGCACCCTGTTAGAAACCACCCAGCAACTGGCCGAGGCTTGCGCACTTGATCCACAACAAGATTTAGGTTGGGGTCAGCCGCGTGTACCTGAATTTGAAGTTATCGGCATCGATGGAGACCCTAATACGGTCTTAGCCCAACGAGCTCGAAGCGGTATGGCAAAACGTTTCGCCCATCTTGACCCGGCAGGGAAAGCCTACGACGACGTCCTGGCTCGACTCGATCATGAATTGCGCATCATCGAAGATTTGGGGTTCGCCAGCTATTTTCTGACTGTGGCCGAAGTCGTCCAGATGATCGAAGAACGTCATGTTCGAGTCTCCGCCCGCGGATCGGGAGCCTCGTCACTGGTCAACTATTTGCTGCGTATTTCACACGTTGACCCAATCGAACACGAACTGATTTTTGAACGTTTCTTATCGCAGGATCGCTCCACTTTGCCCGATATTGATATCGATGTGGAATCAGCTCGCCGTCACGAGATCTATCATGCAATTTTTGACCGCTTTGGTGCTGAACGCACCACATTAATGAGTATGCAAAATGGCTACCGAATCCGAGGTGCCGTTCGTGATGCCGGACGTGCCCTGGGGATAGCAGACCAACAGGTAGACCAATTAGCGAAAAAATTGTGGCGGTACTCTGCTGCTGATTTTCGCCAAGCCATGGAACACATGCCAGAGTTGCAAACTTTTGCCGCCCAGGTGCAAAACAGCAGAAAATCTGGTGACCAACAACTTGACTTGCTCGTTGATCTGACCGAACGACTCGACCGGTTGCCTCGGCATATTTCTATGCACCCCTGTGGCGTCATTTTGGGGGATAAAACCCTGCTGGATCGTACCCCGGTAGAAGCCTCGGGTATGGGGCTGGCCATGAGCCAGTTTGATAAACACGATATGGATTCTATGGGCATGCTCAAGCTTGATGTCTTAGGAGTTCGTATGCAATCTACAATCGCTTATGCCATTGATGAGATTGCGCGTACTTCAGGTGAAAGCGTCAACTTAGAACACATCCCGCACGATGACCCGGCCACCTATGAACTCATTCAATCTACCCACACGCTGGGTTGTTTTCAGATCGAATCTCCTGGCCAACGAGAACTCTTAGGCAAACTGGAACCTGAATCCATTACCGATTTAATTATTGATATCTCCCTGTTTCGTCCCGGCCCTATGAAATCCGATATGGTCCGGCCTTTTTTAGATTTTCGCCATAATATGGCTCCAGCACACTACCCGCACCCCGAGCTGAAGCCCTTTTTGCAAGAAACCCACGGTGTCACAGTCTTCCACGAACAATTGCTGCGCACCTTCGATATCATGACCGGTTGCGGTCTGGCGGCCGCTGATGAGTTTCGTCGACGGCTTGGTACCGAGGCTCAAGAAGAAGTTGAAGCCTATTTTCGTGCCAATGCTATGCAACGCAATTGGCATATCGATGTCATTGACGAGGTCTGGGAAACCTTAGCGGCTTTTGGATCTTTCGGCTTCTGTAAAGCCCACGGTGCCGCATTTGCCATCCCAACATTCGAATCTGCCTGGCTCAAGACCCACCACCCGGCGGCATTTATGGCCGCTGTTTTACAACATGACCCCGGTATGTATCCCCAACGTCTTATGGTGGCAGAAGCCCGCCGCATGGGTATTGAAATCCTACCGGTAGACGTCAATGCCTCCACCACCGATATGCGGCTGGAATGGGTATCCAAAACGCCGGACACCCCGCAGGGCAAGTGGGGGATTAGGCTGGCTTTTACTACCGTGTTGGGGTTGACCAAACATGAAATGCGACGCCTTGAACGCGAACAACCCTTCGATAGTTTGGCTGATCTTCGCGACCGGGCGCGCCTGAGCAAAAAGAGTCTTGAACGTTTAGCCCAGCTCGGTGCTCTAGACAGTATGCTGGCCGGCACCACAGTCAGCCGAACAGATGTGGTTCATCATTTAGAATTTTTACACTCCACGACCAAACGTGACCGAACAGGACGGGCTATACGCACCGGTAAAACCCAAGTTGCAGGCCAACAAGCCTTCCCTCTAGGTGACATCGAACTGCAAAGAATGCCGGCATTATTCCCACAACCAACAGCCGAACAAAAAATCCGTACCGAACTTGACCTCACCGCCATTGACACCACCGGCCATCTGATGCAATCTCATGCACCATATTTGGCTGCCCTTGGTGCCACCACCGCCGACCAGTTACTCAAACTTCGAAACCACACGCGGGTACTTGTTGCCGGGGTACGAGTGGCCACTCAAACCCCACCAATGCGTTCAGGAGATCGCGTCGTCTTTATCTCGGTTGACGACGGCACCGGCGTCGTCGACACCTCATTTTTTGCCCAAGCACAACATGCCACCGGTGATATTTTATTCTCGGCACGTTTATTGCTTATTGAAGGTACTACTCGGCGTACCGGTACTAGAGGTATTACCTTACAAGCAATCCGGGCCTGGGATATGCATGATCCAGCGGCACTACCGGATCCGGATTACTGGGATACCCAACGCCATCAATGGGCACAATGGTTGCAGGGCGCTTCGGCTATGCCAGCCCCCACCGTGATGCACCAAAGCCAACTTGGCCATCACTTACCACCACAACAGATCACAACCCCGGTGCGTTACCGTTAGGCGGAGAGCCATACGCCAAGGCACATCGTCCACACCGGAGACGAATGCACCAGCAACTACTACATTGGTGTCGATCAACAACGCCCCTATGCAGTGACCGTTTTGCAAGATCCAGTTCGTATCGTTAATGATATCCAGCTCAACGATAAATAATGGCCTGGAATCTGCAAACCACCTGCCAAGCAGATACAATGGCGGGTGGCTTATCGGTGGTCCAGTATGCCACCGAATATAAGAGCCTCAACCTAGGAGGAAACTGGCACGTGGCCGAACCCAAAAATATAACTATTACCGTAGACAACGAACCTACCCACGTGGTTGAAGGCACCACAGGTACCGACCTGTTCGGCCAGGAAAAAACTACGGTAGTGATGAAGGTCGATGGCGTCTTACAAGACCTTTTTCGTGTCGTTCCCGACGGCGCTACGGTCGAGCGCATCGACATTACCGACCAAGAAGGTCTAGAAGTACTGCGCCACTCGACTGCACACGTGCTTGCCCAAGCAGTCCAAGAGATGAAACCAGATGCCAAACTTGGTATTGGGCCCTACATCGAAGACGGCTTCTACTACGATTTCGATGTCGCTGAAGCGTTCACCCCGGATGACCTAAAGCAGCTACAAAAGCGTATGATGCGCATTGTCAAAGCCGGCCAGACTTTTAACCGTCGAGCAGTCGATGAAGCACAGGCACGCGAAGAACTCGCCGATGAACCATACAAACTGCAACTGATGGATCGGCAACATGATACAGCTAATGCTGACGAAGCGGCTGTGGAAATCGGTGCCGGTGAAATCACCATCTATGACAATGTCGATCGCAAAGGTGAAGTCGTTTGGAAAGACCTGTGCCGCGGACCCCACATCCCGTCCACGAAATTGATCGCTAACGGATTTGCCCTAACCCGTGCTGCAGGTGCCTACTGGCTGGGCTCAGAAACCAATCCGCAGTTACAACGTATCTACGGAACCGCCTGGGCGTCCAAGGACGATTTGGTGGCATTTCAGGAACGCATTGCCGAAGCCGAACGCCGTGACCACCGCAAACTTGGTGCTGAGCTAGACCTCTTCTCCTTCCCAGATGAACTGGGTTCTGGCCTACCGGTGTTTCACCCCAAGGGCGGTATTTTGCGCAAGGAAATGGAAGACTATTCGCGCAAACGTCACGAAGAAGCCGGTTACGAATTCGTTTACACTCCGCATATCACCAAGCAAAACCTCTACGAAACCTCCGGGCACTTAGAATGGTACGCCGATACTATGTTCCCGCCAATGCGCGTCGATGAGGTTCGGGACGAAGAAACCGGAGAAGTCACTCGTGCCGGTGTGGACTACTATCTAAAACCGATGAACTGCCCGATGCACAACCTCATCTATGCATCGCGTGGTCGCTCGTATCGTGAACTACCACTGCGGTTATTCGAATTCGGTTCTGTCTACCGTTACGAAAAATCCGGTGTGATCCATGGACTAACTCGTGTGCGCGGCATGACCCAAGACGATGCCCACATTTACTGCACCCCAGAACAAATGAAAGACGAGTTGACCACCACGCTAAACTTCGTGCTGGATCTGCTCAAAGATTACGGGCTGGATGACTTCTATTTGGAACTATCATCTAAGGACCCAGATAAATACGTCGGCAGTGACGAAGTTTGGGACACCGCGACCCGAGTGCTTGCTGAAGTTGGTAGCGCATCGGGACTAGAACTCGTCGATGATCCAGGCGGTGCGGCCTTCTACGGTCCAAAGATTTCAGTACAAGCACGTGATGCGCTTGGACGGACTTGGCAGATGTCGACTATTCAATTGGACTTTAACCTGCCGGAACGTTTTGACCTGGAATATCAAGCAGCCGATGGTACTCGTCAACGTCCAGTGATGATCCACCGGGCACTATTTGGTTCGATTGAACGATTCATGGGAGTGCTCACCGAACACTATGCGGGTGCTTTCCCGGCGTGGTTGGCACCGGAGCAAGTCATCGCTATTCCAGTAGCTGACGCCTTCAACGACTATATGTACGATATCGTTGATAGGCTCAAAGGCCATGGAATTCGGGCTCGGGTTGATGACTCCACAGACCGATTCCCCAAAAAAATCCGTACTGCCTCAAAACATAAAGCACCGTTTGTACTGATTGCCGGAGGCGAAGACGCCGAAGCCAGTGCCGTTTCCTTCCGGTATCGTGACGGTTCCCAAGATAACGGTGTGCCTATCGATGAAGCCATCGATAGGATTGTCACCGCAGTGCAGCAACGTCAGCAGGTATAAAACATCATGGCAGACCGCAATGCAGAGCACGACGAAGCAATTACTGATGAGTTCGCATTACCCGGTGTGCCAGACGCGTTTGATCGGCTATGGACGCCGCATCGGATGGCCTATGTTGCCAAAGGGCAAAGCCAGGTCACTGATGAGGCGTCCTGCCCATTTTGTACCGCGCCCCAACGCGACGACGAAACTTCTCTGATCGTGGCACGTGGCGAAACCTGCTATGTCGTCATGAACTTGTATCCCTACAACCCAGGCCACCTGTTGGTGTGTCCATACCGCCATGTGCCAGATTACACGGATCTCAACCTCAAAGAGACTGCTGAATTCGCCCAGCTAACGCAGATCGGTATGGAAGTGTTGCGCGAAGTTTCACATGCGGCAGGTTTCAACCTCGGTATGAATCAAGGCAAAGTTGGTGGAGCCGGTATCGCAGCCCACCTGCACCAGCACATCGTTCCACGCTGGGGTGGTGACGGAAACTTTTTACCGATTATCGCGCAAACAAAAAACGTAACCGGCACAATCGGGTCCATGCGCTCCCTGATTGCTGAAGGTTGGCAAGCTGGCGCCCAACGGTTTCTATCACATCAGGAAGATGAACAAGACAAGCCCTAGACGAGACATACCAGTGGTATTTTGCCATACTGGCTGACGTAGTCTACAAAATCCTCGACAATAGGATCATGATGTCGAAACCGCAAGATACGAAGAAACGGACATTCAATCTAGCAGAGCACTACCTGCTGTCGTGTCTTGACCATGGTGGCCGGTTTTTGACACAGCCACATACTGTCCGAGTGGGTATAGCCGGGGCAGTGCTCACCGACCTTGCTCGGCGTGGACATATTCACGTAAGCCAAGAGCTGGTCACTATTGCAGACCCAACCATTATCGATCTAGAACCACCGGTGCATTCGGTACTGCATCTGATCGCTGAATCACCACAACCACAAGATGCAGAACAGTGGATCAACCGGTTTTCACGGCCAGCCCTGATGGATGCTCTAATAAAGATCCTGGAATATAACGGCGAGCTGACTCTCAAAAAGAAGCGTCTAATAGGTCTTATTCCACAGACCCGTTACTTGCGGGATGATCCTTATAGCAGTATGGACAGCTATATTCGGATGCGGGCTACATTAATGGGTCGTTCCACTCAACTGGAGGCTATCACATGGCCACTGATCCAATTGCTGTACTCAACCAACGTGCTTACACGAGTATTTCCGGCCATCCCGAATAAAACTATTCGACTTCGGCTTCGCCAATATCATAATGAAATTCAGAAAACGCAACCGGATATGGCCGAAGCACTTCAGGCTGTTGAAAACGCAATTGCCGAATCACTAACCGCTACACGAGGTCAAGCCACTGGGTTACGCGGCTAACCTCATGCATTCAGCGCCGAATAGTAGCAATTTTAGCGTTGGTAAGAGCTAGTAGGTCTTCGACGTTCAACTCCAGTGACTTTCCGCGTTGGCCAGCCGAGACCAGTAAAGTCTGGTCTTCTGTGGCCGTAGTATCGACAATCACTGGCAGCACCGTTTTTTGGCCCAGTGGAGAAACTCCACCCAGGACATAACCCGTTTTCTTTTCAACTAACGCCGCCGGAGCCATCGCGACTTTTTTGACGCCAAGTGCTTTGGCAACACGTTTTAGACTTAACATATCGGCTACCGCAAGGATCGCATTCGCTAGGTTTCCCTGCGGTGTAATAACCAGCAGTGTTTTAAAAATGCGTTTGGGATCAACATCCAATTTATCTGCAGCCTCGGCACCAAAACCTTTGACAGCATCATCGTGCTGATAGTTGTAGACACGATGCCATAGGCCTGCTTCACCTACCGCCTGTAACGCCGGGGTGGAGCTATCTTGCGTGCTCATGAGCTAAGTGTTCAGTGATGTTGCGTTTGATGCGTCCCAGCAGGGCAGACATACCGTTCAAACGTAGCGGGGTGAGTGCACTGGCTAGTCCCAGCTTGTTTGGAATGTCATCTGGCACAGCCAGAATGGTTGAGGCGCGCTGGCCAGATAGACCTTCAAGTATCACCCCAGCAAACCCTCGGGTCGTTGGCGCCTCTGGTGGAGCTGAAATGACAACGGTAACTTCTGGATCATCAGCTTCAGAATATTCCAGTGCTAAAAACAGCGGTGTCTGACACTCAACGACCTGTTCCATCGCATCTTCATGGCCAGCATAGCGTTCGGGAGGTTCCGGTAGGTTATCCGAAAATTCCAGCAATAATTCGAGACGTTCGGGTTCGTACATCTCTTGAAAATCATCAATGATTTCTTGTAGCACCTGTGGGGTTTGGGCAGCCAATGGGATCCTTTCCATGGTATTGATCCAGCGACTAGTCTAACGCGTTGTAGCATTAAGACACTAAAGCCAGTGCTGGCAAATCCAACACCGGCTTTAGCAGTCCGTGAAGTCAGCTGATGGCTATTTTGGTGCTTGTCCTGGTTCTGCTCCTACCACGATAGGCACCCCAACGCTATTTCCCCACTCAGTCCACGAACCATCATAATTGCGTACCGATTCGTAACCAAGAAGATAACGCAGCACAAACCAGGTGTGTGCCGAACGCTCACCGATGCGGCAATAAGCGATTACGTTATCTGATTTTCCTAAGCCCGCGTCTTCGGCGTAGAGCTTGGTTAGCTCCTGGCGAGATTTAAATGTGCCGTCCTCGTTAGCAGCTGTTGCCCAAGGAACGGATTCCGCAGTTGGGATATGGCCACCACGTAAAGTACCCTCCTGTGGGTATCCGGCCATATGAGTGGTTTCACCGGTGTACTCGGCAGGGGAGCGAACATCAATTAATGGCAGCGCACCGAGGTTTTCTAATACATCTGATTTATCGGCACGCTCGGTTACATCATCGCGTTCTACAACAGGGTAATCTACTTCGGTAACCTGCGGAACATCACGGGTGACTTCGCGTCCTTCAGCGATCCACTTATCTCGACCACCATTGATCAGTCGAACATCGGGGTGACCATATAACGTGAAGACCCATAGCGCATAAGCTGCCCACCAGTTAGATTTGTCGCCATAAAAAATTACAGTTGTTTCGCGGGTAATACCTTTAGAACCAGCCATTTTGGCGAAGGCTTCAGGACCAATAAAGTCTCTGGTTACAGGATCGTTAAGCTCGGTGTGCCAGTCGATTTTAACGGCACCAGGAATGTGTCCGGTTGAGTATAACAACGTGTCTTCATTGGACTCTAAAACAACAACATTCGGGTTTGATTTATGTTCGGCAACCCACTGGGTCGATACAAGCTTCTCTGGGTGAGCATAATCCCAGGATTCCACAGGAATATGTGAACTCATAAGGGGATTCCCTCTTTCAGTAGTATTCGGTCTTCAACATGGCACGTTCGACTATTAACGATACAAGGCTATGTGTTAATTGCCACGAGGCAGCGTCACACTACTACTTGTTAATCACGGAAAATGTAACAGTGCTGACCTTGGTGGCACGCGTTCTAGGATGAAGAAGTTAGCCGCTGTCCAACAGCGGCTCCTTGTGCCTAAAATCAAAAGGATTGGATATAGCGTGACCGAAATTGTTGCTCTATCGGAACGAAACCCGAAGGTTTCGCCCGAAGAACTTCTGGCGGGATTCCACCCCTCGTACCGCTTTGGTGAAGTATCGTTCGACACGTTTATTCCAGACCCTGCTCATCAGTCACAGGCTGATGCTGTCGATCGCCTCAAAGAATTTGCAGCATCGATAGACACCAACAAAAAATCCAGCGGGCTCTTTTCTTCGCTATTTTCCCGCAAGGCCAAAAAAGCCCGTCAAGCCCAGCCAAACGGCTTATATTTAGATGGCGGCTTCGGCGTCGGAAAAACCCATCTCTTGGCTTCTTTGTGGCATGACGCTCCAGGGCAAAAAGCGTTCGGAACGTTTGTGGAATATACCAATCTGGTTGGTGCCTTGAGCTTTACGACTACCGTTGAAGTACTCAAGGAATACTCTTTGGTGTGTATTGATGAGTTCGAGCTCGATGATCCGGGCGATACCGTGCTGATGTCACGACTAATGCGAGAACTCTCGGATGCCGGGGTCAAACTTGCCGCGACATCAAATACCCTTCCCGGTGCTCTAGGGGAGGGGCGCTTTGCTGCTCAGGACTTCAAACGTGAAATCCAAGTGCTTTCGGATCAATTTGAGGTCGTCCGTATCGACGGCGAAGACTACCGGCACCGCGGATTAGAAGCCGCACCGGATCCGGTGGCAGTCGGCTCAGAGCTGGAAACAGCGCAACAGATTTTCCCAGATGAACCCGTATTTGCTTTCGACAATTGGCAAGCCCTAACCGAAAATCTGTCTCGGGTTCACCCGTCCAGGTATAGGGAACTGGTCAAAGACATCGATGTACTGGTGCTAAGTAACGTCACCACAATTACCGAACAGGCTATGGCCTTACGTTTTGTAGTTCTGGCCGACCGACTTTACGACAAAGATGTGCCAATCATTGCAT
>DXHA01000034.1 GCA_019113675.1 Candidatus Yaniella excrementigallinarum | reverse complement strand
CGAAAATGGAAGGTGAGAAGGCCATCGATTGCCGCTGTTCGTGCTTTATTGGCGAACGGTTCGGAGATGCCCGTTCCCGTACCCCATGGCACGTGGAAGCGCGGTACAGAGTTGCCATGCCCGCGTGAAGTGAGGTCGCCGCGTTCTGCCCATCCGACAAGAGGAGTGAACTTGATGCCTTGTTCCCTGAGCCACGGATACTTGTCATCGGCTGCGAACTCGACGTATGCACGACCCCATTTCTGGGCCCATTCGTCCTCGGGATGGTCTCCGCCGAGGCGGTCCCAATCGGCAGAACCCTGCCAGTCTTGCCATGCCAGCTCGAATGAATCGCGAACTCCAAGACGACGTTGCATCGGAGTGTCAACCATGAACATGCCACCAAAAGACCAGAACGCCTGACCACCCAGATTTGCCGCGTTCTCCTGTTCAAGCAGCAACACCTTCTTACCTGCTTGAGTGAGTTCATTGCTGGCGACGAGACCGGCGAGGCCTCCACCGATGATGATAACGTCCGCGTCCATATTGGTCTCCCGGTTCGATTGCTGATGCTGCACGTTCGTTACTTATCGTACGCAAGTCAACGTGAACTACAACACGTCATCATTCAATCGGTGGGCGCTTCCTGTTCCGCTTTATTTCAGCGCGGTGACGTTTTGCTGTGAGACGACGACGTTTGGAGCCTCGCGTTGGTTTCGTTGCACGTCGGACGCGTTGTGGGACGATAGCCTCGCGGATTAGTGTGCTGAGGCGTTGGCGCGCAGCAGTCCGGTTGCGCCATTGCGAGCGATGTTCTGAGGCACTGATCATAAGTATGGTCCCGGCTAGGCGGTGGTCGAGCTGACGTAGCGCGCGTTGTCGCTGTCTCTCATCCAGGGCTGTTGTTGTGCCCAGATCGAGGCTTAGCTGCACCTGTGAGTCAGTGGTGTTTACGTTTTGGCCGCCGGGCCCAGAAGAATGCGTAAACCGTTCGACCAACTCGGCTGCTGGCACAGTGAGCCCATGAGGCGCTCCTGGCCCAGCTGGTATCTGCAGGTCCTTCATGTGCATCAGTGTGGCATAGTACTATGCGTTGATGTTTTATCTCTCCACCCAAGATCGCCTACGAGGAAGCCGACTAACGCTACCGCATCAGTGCAGTGCACTACTGGAGACTTGATCGTCAAAAATCATGAAGGTCTGGGTATCCATTACGCCTTCTAACGGTTGAATTTCATCGAACACCACACGACGCAGATCAGCGGTATCACGAGCGCGAACCAACAAAATCACATCCATCGGCCCACCCGTAAGTGTCACATGCCAAACCTCCGGAATGTCTAGCAACTGTTGTCGCAATGCACGCCAATTGTGTTGGCGCAATTTCAAAATGACATGTGCCGAGGCGCCGAACCCCAACCTGGCTGGATCCACTGTGACCGTGAAACCCGTTATAACACCGGTTTTCTGCAAATATTGTAGGCGGGCATGACAGTGTGCGCGAGAGACATGCACCTTGTCCGCGAGCGCAGTGATCGATATCCGTCCGTCTTCGGCCAAGGCAGCAATAATCTTTCGGTCTACCGGTTCCAATGGAATCGCGTCCAACACGTTCCGGTCATGAGACATTCCGGCTCCAAATCGTCAGAGTAACCCACGTCACAATTTCAAGGTGTATCTAATTATAGGTATTTTCCGAAATACTGTCCGCAGTTTTGAGATTGTCATTCATTTTTCGTTGGCAATGACCATACTGGTGGTTACATTATTCACACCGAAGTGAGGTAGATCTAGCCATGGTGCCCCAGAATGCGACCTCCAGCCACTCCGGAGAGAAAGCGAAAAAACTAGGGATCAGCCTAGAAGATTATCTGTTGCCCACTCACGGCCGTATCCAGATGATTTCAAAAACCGGCGACCTTCTGTCGGTCGAAGAACAAGGTTCTACCGCTGGCCACGAATACCCTATGCCCACCCAACAGCAACTGTTGGACGGTTACCGTCAACTGGTCATCGGACGCCGCGTCAACGACCAAAACTATGCACTGGTACGGCAGGGGCGGATGGCCGTCTACCCGTCATCCCACGGTCAAGAGGCCTCCGAAGTCGCCGCTGCGTTATGCCTATCCCCCACCGACTGGTTGTTTCCGACCTATCGTGACACGGTTGCCGTACTGGCTCGCGGTGTTGAACCCATGCAGGTCATGACCGGCTTCCGTGGCGACTGGCATCAAGGCTATGATCCTCACGATCACAACACTTCGATACAATCCACACCGTTGACCACGCAGTTGTTACATGCTGTCGGTATGGCTCATGCCGCTCGGCTCAAGGGCGAAGACATGGTTGTCCTGGGCATGGTAGGCGACGGCGGAACATCGGAAGGCGACTTCCACGAAGCCTTGAATTTTGCCGCTGTGTTCAAACTGCCGGTCATTTTCTTCGTGCAGAACAATAAATATGCCATCTCGGTTCCACTATCCCGTCAAACCGCTGCACCTTCGTTGGCTCATAAAGCTGTCGGATACGGTATGGCCGGTGAACTTGTTGACGGTAATGATTTGGCTGCGCTGCTGGCTGTACTTGGCCGTGCCGTAAGACTTTGTCGAGAAGGTGGCGGTCCCTTCCTGGTAGAAGCTGACACGTATCGCATTCAATCGCACACTAACGCTGACGACGCCGCACGGTATCGGGAAGGCGATGAGGTCGATGAATGGGTACAGCGCGATCCACTGAAACGCATGCGCACCTATCTGCGCAATGAAGGAGCCCTCACCGACGAGCTCGAGTCAGAATATACCGCCGATGCCGAAACAGTCGCACAGTCGCTGCGCGATGCGATGGGACAACAGGCCGATATTAACCCGTTAGAGCTATTCGATCATGTCTACACGGTCCAAACCCCACAGTTAGCCCAACAACGAGCCCAGCTGGCTGAAGAGTTATCTCGGGAAACGACCACCGAGCAGCAAGGCTAACGAGGAGCACACCATGAGCAAAACGAAATCAACACTCACCCTCGCCGCCGCACTCAACGCCGCATTGGCCGATGAAATGGCCGACGACGACCTCGTGGTCGTTTTTGGTGAAGACGTCGGCACCCTGGGAGGCGTCTTTCGCATTACCGAAGGCCTAAGCAAACAATTCGGTGACGACCGGTGCTTCGACACTCCCCTAGCGGAATCCGGCATTGCCGGGACTGCAATTGGTATGGCACTTGGCGGAGTTCGCCCGGTCATCGAGATGCAGTTCGATGCCTTTGCCTACCCCGCCTTCCAACAGGTTGTCAGCCACATGGCTAAAATGCGTAACCGTACAAAAGGTGCCACACCGTTACCTGTTACTGTTCGCATACCCTACGGCGGTGGCATCGGCGGAGTGGAACATCACTGTGATTCGTCTGAATCCTATTACGCTCACACCCCCGGGCTAAAAATCTACACACCAGCCACCGTAGAAGACGCCTACCTGATGCTGCGGGCCAGCATAAGACTAGACGATCCAGTAATTTTTATGGAGCCCAAGAAACTCTACTGGTCAAAGGCCGAAATCTCCCTTGAAGATCTACGGCACGAATTTGAAACCCGTTGGGCACAAGTTGAAACCCAGCGTAATCATGGCGAGCCCTATGCACGTGCCGGAATTGCCCGCACGGGTGATGATGTCACACTTATTTCCTATGGCCCATCGGTCGTTACCTGTTTGGAGGCCGCCGATGCTGCAGCGGCTGAGGGCCGCAGCGTGGAAGTAGTCGATTTGCGCAGTATCAATCCGTTAGATGAGGACACTATCGCTGCCTCAGTAGCCAAGACCGGACGTGCAGTCGTGGTGGCTGAACCGCAGGGCTTTGCTTCCGTGGCCTCAGAATTAGTCGCACGGGTTCAACAACGCTGTTTCCATTCCCTGGCGGCACCGGTGCTGCGGGTCACCGGATTCGATATCCCCTACCCGGCACCAATGCTAGAAAAATACAATCTTCCCAACGTTGACCGAATCCTGGACGCCATTGACGACCTGCAATGGGACGACACCGCGGTCGACTATGCCCCAAGTATCGTGGCAGGAGGCCAAGCATGAGCGCCCAAGTTTTTAACCTACCCGACCTCGGCGAGGGCCTAACCGAAGCTGACCTTGTCACCTGGTTAGTCCAAGAGGGCCAAACCATAGTCGTGGACCAGCCCATTGCCGAAGTCGAAACGGCAAAGGCCCTGGTAGAAGTCCCTTCCCCTTATGAAGGCACGGTGCTTACCTTGCACGGCAAACCCGGGGAAACACTACAAGTGGGCAATCCACTGATCACCGTCGGCGGACCATCCGACACGCCGCAAAGTACAGACCAGTCGGCTCAACCTGCAGATCAGCCCGGTGCACTGAGCTACCGGGAAGAAGAACAAGCCGGCATTGAGGTCCCCCAAGACACAACTGACGGTTCTTCAGGAAGCGTGCTTATCGGCTACGGCACATCAGCAAGCGCTTCCTCAGGACGCACCCGGGCACGCAAACGAGCAAGTTCGACACCAAACACCACTGCCCCGTCACCGAACGGGACCAGTACAAAAACCACCGCGCCACGCGTTATCTCCCCCTTGGTACGCCAACTTGCCAAACAGCATGATATTGACATCAGCCAGCTAGCAGGCAGCGGTCCTCACGGTGTGATTCTGCGTGCGGATGTTCAGGCAGCCATTGAACAGCTCAGTTCAACCGCTACGCAAACGGCGACAACACCGTCCGCTAAGGCTCCTGCCACAACTGAGGCACTCGAAGCACCTTCTGGGCTCAGCATCAGTGAACGCATCCCGGTAAAAGGTATGCGCAAAATGGTGGCAGAACAGATGGTCCGCTCGCGCAGACAAATCCCGGAAGCTACCGCCTGGTTGGATCTAGATGTCACAGAACTCGTAAATCTTCGGGCCCGTCTCAAAGCAGAAAACCCGGAGACTGCACCCAGCCTGCTGGCATTAATCGCTCGATTCACCACCACTGCGCTGCGCCGTTACCCGGTAATGAACTCACGCATTATAGAAACCGACGACGGCGAAGAAATCGTCTATTTTGATGGCATTAATCTTGGTCTTGCGGCCCAAACAGATCGCGGCCTAGTAGTACCTGCCATCGCACATGCTGAACAGTTATCCGCGCGTGAACTCACTATAGAAATCAATGACCTGGTAGCCAAAGCCCGCGATGGCCAATGTACGCCAATCGAGCTGAGCCGCGGGACATTCACTCTGAATAACTATGGTGTATTCGGTACCGACGGGGCAGCAGCGATCATCAATGCTCCAGAAGTGGCCATTCTTGGTGTAGGACGCATCATGGATCGACCGTGGGTTGTCGATGGTGAAATTATGGTTCGTAAAGTTACCGAACTGACGCTGTCCTTTGACCATCGTGTCACGGACGGCGGTACGGCCTCAGCCTTCCTGACAGCAGTGGCCGATGCTATGCAGCAACCGGTCTCGGCTCTGGCCGACCTCTAAGGGATGTTTGCTTTCGGGTGCACGTGATCCAGCGTAACCTGGGGGCATGAATAAGCACGCCAATTTATCTGTCTCAGAGGTAAACACCGGGCCATTTACCATTAGCTTTCGCACTAAAGTAGCTGCAAGTGCAAATGAGCTATGGCAATTAGCAGCGAATCCGCATCGGCATCATGAGCTGGACGGTGGCGAAACACTGTCAGCTAGAGTAACCGGCCCCGAACGGCTAGCAGAAGGCGATACTTTCCATATTTGGATGCGCCAGCTAGGCATTCCCTACACGTTGACAATGCGCGTCGTGGAGTCGAAAGAAGACCAAGCTATCGCATGGAAGCATCCCGCCGGCCACACTTGGGGCTGGCATTTTGAGACTGCCGATGATGATGGCACATGGGTGACCGAAACCTTCGATTACTCTAAAGTAAAACCGTTGATGCTTCGCGCGTGGAACTGGGCTGGTATATTCCCAAAGAATGCCAAATCCATGCGGGCATCGCTTGAAAAACTACAGCAACGCTACGCGTAGAGGAGCACTGAGTGGGTTCTGTGCCAAAACGATTGACCGTTTTTACTGGTTCTGCAACCGGAAATTCAACGATATATTTGCAGGCTGCCCAACATTTCGCCCAAGCTGCGGCTGATGCCGGTTATGGCATTGTCTTTGGCGGTGGGCATGTTGGTCTGATGGGTGCAGTAGCCGATGCCGCGCTGAACGCAGGTAGCGAAGTTTTAGGGGTCATGCCGCAGTCGCTAGTTGACGGAGAAATTGCCCATCCAGGTTTAACCAACTTAGAAATCGTATCCGATATGCACGTGCGCAAAACACGTATGGCCGAGCTCGGTGATGCTTTTGTGGCCCTGCCCGGTGGTGCCGGAACGTTAGAAGAACTTTTTGAAGCCTGGACCTGGCAACAACTTGGCTTGCATGCAAAGCCCGTTGCTCTCTATAACGTCGATCAGTTTTGGGATCCGTTGATAAATATGCTGGACCATATGAATCAAAGCGGATTCATTGGCCAGAATTTTCAGGATGCTCTCATAGTCGCCAAGGAACCCGAAGAACTACTGTCCAAAATTTCGGTGTGGACACCACCGACAGCAAAGTGGACCAAGTCTGTAAGCTAGCGGAGAGCGGCGCCGCGCTCTACAAGAAGCCAAACCTACACGTCCCAGATCGTGTAATCCGGAATATCATGAGGTAGAGCTTCCACGAAGCTTTCTCTTTGTCCGGGTGCAACACTTTCTGCCAATAATGACAGTGTTGCACGAGTCCACGTTTCACTTTGTTCAAAAGATATCTCGGTACGCTCTGCGACCCGACGGACAAATTCCGCGGCGTCAAAATCTTCGTTTTTGGCACGATCATGACGCAATGCATCACCCAAATCGTCAGGCAATTGACTAGCGAACTCTGATTTTTGTCTACCAAAATCTAATTCAGCCAATGTCGACAAAACGGCCTCAAGCAGTACATTAGCCGTTTCTTCGGAAACAGCGGTGCGATCTTGTACACCTTCGATGATCTCTTGGGTGGTCATAAAATCTCCTTAGATGCCTATGAGAGTGCTGTCCTATTGCAGTGACTGCAGATGATCTTCTCATGTGTGTGCATTCCAGCATGTCCTTCTATTGTGTACTTCCGAGCTAGGTAAAATGCAATACATCACCATCAGCAGTTCAGCACTGGCATGGTGCTAGTTTTTTCGTAGGTGGACTATGCTGTCCGAGTGAGAAGTATTTTTGCCGATATCACTCCGCTAAAAACCAGTCGTGATTTCCGCCGCCTGTGGATCGGTAATTCCTTGTCGGCCGTTGGCACCCAGCTAACTTTGGTTGCGGTATCTTTAGAGATTTTCGCGCTCACCGGTTCTTCCGGTTATGTCGGTTTGATGGGTGCCTTTGCCCTTGTGCCACTGATAATTACTGGGCTCTATGGTGGCGCCGTGGCCGACCACTTCGATCGGCGCAAGGTCGCGCTCTATTCCTCAAGTGTGCTCTGGCTAACTACCGTAACGATTTGCGCACACGCTTGGTTACACATTGAAAATGTTTGGTTACTCTACGGTCTGGTTGCTATCCATTCCGGCGCATCAGGCATTAACCAGCCTACTCGAGGTGCCGTAATCCCTGCTCTAGTCGGAGCTAAACTGGTACCTGCAGCCAATGCGCTAAATATGCTCACCACGTCGATGGCTATGATGTTAGGGCCATTATTAGCAGGCGGTTTGGTGGCGACAATCGGCTACCCGTGGACATACACCATCGACGCTGTGACATTCTTATTTACGCTATATGCAGTTTACCGGTTACCGTTTTTGCCACCCGGACTGCCAGATGGCCAAAGCCCAACCGCCCAGCGAGTCGGTCTAAGATCGGTGTGGGAAGGGCTCCAATTTTTAGGCACTCGCAAGAACTTGAGGATGACCTTCATTCTGGACATTATTGCTATGGCCACAGCCTTTCCACGCGCCGTTTTACCGGCCATGGGTGTACTGATTCTTGGTACCAGTTACACTCAAGGGCTACATAGTGGTGGAGAAGATCCATCAGAGCTTATCACTGGACTATTGCTGGCCGGCATCGCCGGAGGAGCATTCGTAGCTGGACTGTTTTCCGGCACGTTCACTCGTATTACAGCACAGGGCAAGGCCGTCTACTGGGCCATTGTCGCCTGGGGAGCATCAATTGCAATTTTCGGGCTATTCGGCTGGTTCGCGATTCGAGCAGCCAACGCAGGTAGTCCCAGCGTCATCTTGCTATGTGCAGCAGTGGCAATGCTGATAATCGCTGGTGCAGCGGACTCAGTGTCTGGTATTTTCCGCAACACTATTCTGCAAACCGCAGCACCAGATCACCTACGCGGACGGCTCCAGGGTGTATTTATCGTTGTGGTGACCGGTGGCCCACGCATTGGTGAATTACTTACCGGTGGTATGGCTGCCGGTATTGGTGAGGCTGTAACCATGATTCTTGGTGGGTTGCTATGCGTCACGGGTGCAACCGTTGCGGTTCGGATGGTGCCCAGCTTTTTACAATATGACTCCCGCCATCCGGTCGCCTAAACACCCTGCTTACCAAAGCAGCGGGGGCCACTGTTATGCTTGGCCCCGCTGCAGGTAAATGGGTAACTAAATTAGTAGGCCTGTTGGCGTTGTTCTACCACTAGGTGAAGCAGCGCGAAGACGCCGTCATTATTAATTGCGTCATGGCAGGCTGCAATAGCGGCTGGAATATCCTCATTCTGAGTGACTTGTATCCCAAAGCCACCAAAGGCGTTGGCCATTTGCGCAAAGTCTGGGTTTTTCAGCTGGGTACCCGAGACTCGGCCGGGATAGTCGCGCTCCTGGTGGGTGCGGATGGTGCCATACTCTTGGTTGTCCATAACGATGATGAACGGTTTGGCACCGTATTGAGCGGCAGTAGCAATTTCCTGACCGTTCATAAGGAACTCGCCGTCGCCGGCAACCGATACAACACACTTTTCGGGGTTATTCAACGACACGGTAATGGCCGATGGAATGGAGTACCCCATCGAACCATTTCGGGCAGAGATCAACGATCCGTAGTGGTGGGTCGGGAAGTACCGGTGCACCCAGTTGGTGTGCTCGCCAGCGCCGAAGGTAACCATTGCATCGTGAGGCAGGGTTGGTACCAGGTGAGCCATGAGGGCATCCATTGAAGCAGGACCTGCTGTGATGTTTTCGGTTGGCAGTGCGGCGAACCGTTCTTGTTGGCTGCGCATTTTCGCCGTCCAGGTTGCCCATTCGGGTTTATTGGGCAGTTCCATGCGGATAAGGTCGCGAACAAAAGCGGCTGGTTTTGCCACGATCTGGTGGGATACTGGGCCGGAGCGGCCTCGCAGGGCCGGGTCAATGGTTACCAGGAAGTTCTTTTTATCCCAGTTTTGTCGAATGGTGAACCCGTCGGTGACGGTATCGCCGGGGACAGTTCCGACAAACACGATCAGGTCGGTTTCTTCTAACAAATTATAGGTTGGTTTTGGTCGACCATATCCCATCGGGCCCACATAGGATGGCGAGTCGAACGGGATAGTGCCCTGAGTGCGCCATTCAACGGCACCAGCAATGGTGTGGTCTTCTAACCAGGTGGTGAGTTGCCGGGAGGCTTCATCGGTCCAGTCATTGCCACCGGTGATGAATAGTGGTTTTTCGGATTCCAGTAGCGCATCATGAAGCTGTTTCCAGTCGGTAACGGTCATCCCGCCGGAGGCTACCGGGATCTGTGGGTGTAGACGCGCGTCGATTTCTTCTTTGATGATGTCTTCTGGCAGTCCAACCACGACCGGGCCGGGTCGACCAGAAGATGCGGCGAACATGGCTTCGGCCACGATTTCCGAGGCGCGTTCGGGGTGGTCAAGCACCATGACGCGTTTGGTGCCGGTACCAAACCAGGCGTGTGGGTCAAATTCTTGGAAGGCTTCTTTTTCGCGGTGCTCGAATGGGATCAGGCCGACAAACAGCACCATTGCTGTGGAGTCTTGCCATGCAGTGTGTAAAGCGACATGGGCATTGGCGGCACCTGGGCCACGGGTCACCATCGCCACGCCTGGAATTTGGTTGAGTTTGCCATCGGCTTCCGCCATGTAGGTTGCGCCGCCTTCGTGGCGGCACACCACATTTTCGATGGGCGAATCAGCAAGTCCATCCAGAACATCTAAGTACGATTCGCCGGGCACAGAGTAGACGCGTTCTACCCCGTGCTCTACCAGAGTCTCGACAATGACATGTCCGGCAGATTTACGTTGGCCATTACTGTTAAGTGGGTAACCCATGAATAGTGCTCCTTGACTGAATTACTTTGCGTTCAGCCCAGTCGCCATTGACCTATGGGCAAGCGCTAACCATCTCAAAATACCAGGCGAGCGCCGAATCATTGAACTGTAACTCAACGTTTCACGCCTCCATGCCCCTGCGTATACAAGTCAAGTCAGGCCCGCTGAACTTCTTGGCACCATGAGTTAGCAACATAATGAGCAGGAAGGCATCGGTCTGGTGCATTCGGATCGCTAATAGAAGCACACTCGGATCATTACGAGTGCGCGTCCCGAGAAAGTTCTGACCTGACGCGATACCATCAGCTAAATCTCGCCACGGACGCCTCCCCATAATCAGCTTGTATAAGGGTAGTGATCACGTTGCTGGTCTGCCGATCACTGCCTCATGGTTGGGAGGCGTTATCAATTCGTACCGCGAGACCGTCGAGGATAAGTTCGAGACCATCAATGAAATCGTGGTTGAGATCGTCGTCCTGGTCTGGGTCGGCTCCTAGGGCTTCTGAGGTAAACATGGTCGAGATGTGAGGGAACTGCTCATTTGAAATAACGAAGTTGAGGGCTTCACCATATTCACGTTCACTCTCAGCCTGGTCTTGGCCCGACTCTCGTCCCTCTTCCAATTCGCGCTGAAGCAAAGCGGAGTGGCGGACAAAACCGCTTAATAGAGTAAGCGCTGCGAGCACCTCCTTCGAGGTGAGTTTTGTCGAAGCCAGCTGGGAGAAACCTCGTTCCAGCCATGCCATTTGATGCGGTCCAGAAGGCGCTCGGTAGACGGGAACTTGAGGAAGCCAAGGTCGCTTCTGGTAAAGGAACCACAGGTCGTGCGCCCACAAACGCAACCCTTCCCGCCATCCCGATGCGACTTGACCCGCGGGTGGCGGTTCGCTTGCTGCATCCATCATGAGCAGGAGCAGTTCATGCTTGGAACCGATATGCCGGTACAACGACATGGCAGTAACGTTCAATTCCTTGGCCACTTTGGGCAACGTTGCAGCCTCTAGACCGTCACGATCGGCAAGCCGGATTGCGGTATCCACCACAACGTCAACATCAAGAGTCGACTTACGGCCCCGCGAAGGCGGATCCGTCGGCAAACGCCAAAGTCGTCGAAAGAAGGCTGGTAGTGCAGTGTTAGCCATCGCACATTCCTTCCTGGCTGGCTAATGTCGAAGTTATCCTTCTACTTAGTATATAGCATATAGTTTTAGTGTTATACTTTTCGGGATGAATCAACAAGCTATCGTTACGGTCCCAGCTGAGAGCAAGCGCGTTCATGATGTAGATGCCCTTCGCGGGTTTGCTCTGCTAGGTATCTTCGTCGTTAACATTACGTTCATGGCCTCAGCCTATCCGGGGAATTTGGTCGACAACCCCAGCTTTTCCACGCCGTTGGATGACGCAGTCCGTTTTTTGGTGGCGGCGTTGTTCTCAATGAAGTTCTACCTTCTCTTTTCCTTCCTTTTTGGATACAGTTTCGTGCTTCAGATGAACGCAGCTGAGCGCGCCGGTGCGGCGTTCGTGCCGCGGATGCTGCGTAGGTCCCTGGGGCTCTTCGCGCTCGGAGCGGCTCATATCGTCCTGCTGTACGACGGGGATGTCCTGACGACCTATGCTGTGGTCTGTCTGGTGTTGCTAGCGATGTATCGTGTGCGAGACCGGACGGCGCTGCTCACAGCGGGCTCTATTTATGCCCTCGTACTTCTTTCTCTTATCGTTAGTGCCGCCTTCCTCGACCGTTCAATGTTCATGCCTAGTCACGATGAAGCGCTTGCCACTGCAGCCGTGCAGACACAAGCCATGCTGGGCTCACCGGCGGAGATCGTGGGATACCACATCTCAGGACTCGAGCTTCTCGTCATCCAAGCCGTGTCCCTGCAGGGACCGACTGCGTTGGCGATGTTCCTCTTAGGTATGGTCGCCGCTCGACACAAGTTTTTCAAGGAGTTTGGCACACGGACCGCATTGCTTCAGAAGATTCAGTGGGTGGGCTTCGCAGTGGGCCTTCCCGGAGGGGTACTCTTTGCGTCGCTGGGCGGCGATACGAATACCTGGGCGACAGCCGTGAGCGTGGTAACAGCCCCCTTCCTCGCGGCCGCCTATGTTGCGACATTGATCCGCATCATGCACGCACCTTGGGGTGCGTGGGTGCGAACGGCCTTGGCGCCGGTCGGACGTATGGCGCTGACGAATTACCTGGGGCAATCGCTGGTCGGGATCATCCTGTTCTCTGGAATCGGACTCGGACTCGCCGGTCAAGTATCTCCACCCCTGCTTATCATGCTTGCCCTCGCTGTCTTCGCTGCCCAAGTGTTGATAAGCGCCGGATGGCTGCGGCACCACCGCTATGGTCCAGCCGAGTACCTCCTGCGCTGCTTCACGTACTGGAACCGACCCGGGCACACCAGGTACACAATGTACGTGCAGCACTAGAACTAATAAAAGAAACCACGAAGATCCAAGGCTAAACAGGCTGCACGCAAGCCGATGTGCTCTAGTAGTCAAAGCCGTGTGAGTTTTGAGTCACCTGGCTCAAATGGGGTTTTCAGCTGTTTTGTTTTGCTCGTCAAATTGAGACGATGAAATTACTAGGAAAACTAGTATTCGTTAATCCACTAAGGGTGATAACAATGACGATGCGTGCAGCACGTTACTACGATCAAAATGATATTCGTATCGAAGATATTGAAAGCCCTACCGCAGGACCCGGTGAAGTCCTCATTGATATCGCTTGGTGCGGCATTTGTGGTACTGACCTGCACGAGTACCTCGATGGGCCCATTTTTATTCCCGGTAAGGGCCATCCTCACCCCATCACAGGCGAGGAAGCTCCCGTTACCTTGGGCCACGAATTTTCTGGCACGGTAGCCGCGCTAGGCGAGGGCGTTGATGACCTCGAGGTTGGCCAGCATGTCGTTGTTGAACCATATGTGATCCGCGAAGAATATTGGGGTAAAGAAAATTACCATCTGAGCCCGGACCAGAACTTCATCGGCTTGGCTGGTAATGGGGGCGGACTGGCTGAGCAGATCTCCGTATACCGGCACTGGGTCCATCCCATTCCGGATAATATTGCGCTCGATGAGGCTGCCCTGATCGAACCATTGGCCGTTGCCTATCACGCCTTTGAACGTTCTGGTGCCAAAGAAGGCGATGTCGCTCTAATCGGTGGAGCCGGCCCAATTGGCCTGCTGACTGCGGCGGTAGCCAAAGCTAAAGGCGTCACCACTGTTATCTCTGAACTGTCCGAGATTCGTCGTAAAACAGCCACCGACACCGGTGTCGCGGACTACGTATTTACTCCAGCAGAAGTTGACGTCGTCGAGGAAGTCCAGAAACTTACCGACGGCGCTGGTGCCGATGTCGCCTTTGAAGCTGCCGCAGTCGATGCAGTGCTCAATACGTTGATCCCAGCCGTCAAAAAGGCCGGCGTGATCGTCAATGTTTCGATTTGGGGGCATCGCCCCGAGGTTACCCTCGTAGATTTGGTGACTAAGGAACAGGATCTGCGCGGTACTATCGGCTATTACTTTAGCCACGAACCTACCATCGAACTGGTAGCTTCCGGAAAGGTCGATCTAAAGCCATTTATTACCCATAAGATTGCCTTGGACCATCTGGTCGATGAGGGTTTCGATACTTTAATTCATCACAACGACACGGCCGTGAAAATCCTGGTCTCACCGACCGGTAAGGGCCTAGAAGACGCCTAAAGCTCGCAAACTGGCGCGACGACGAATCGAGCTCCATGACGCCGCCGCGGTCCCGATACTGGGCAATCTACCCGTTAGTGCTGCTGTGGCTAAGTGTCACAGCAGCACTGTATATCCGACCGGCTGCCAGCACCCTTATTGGTGCTGTGATAATAATCGCGGTGGCTAGCAGCCGCAGCTTCATGCGGCGCGATCCTTGGACCTTAGCCGACCACATCACCATCACCCGGTTAGGGCTCATTATCATTTTTTGTGCAACCGCCCTGACAGCACCCGGTTTTAATTGGCCGGCCACCGCAGTGGGGGCCGTGGCACTGGCCTTAGACGGCATCGACGGTGTTGCCGCTCGTCATATTGGAACCACCGCTGCCGGTGCGGTGTTTGACGAATCTGTGGATGCCTTATTCATTTTGTTATTAGGGCTGGGGCTTATACCACTATGGGGCCTGTGGACCATATTGCCCGGTGGGCTGTACTACCTTTACCGTGCAATAGCACTCTTACGCCCAGCCTGGCGGCGCCAACTACCACCCTCAGGATTCCGTAAAGTTGTTGCTGCAGCCCAAGGGATCCTGTTGCTATCTGCTGGTAGCCCCGTGGCCCAAGAGTACTGGTGGTTTGGGATTGGCTGCGTGGGGTTTGCTCTAGCCGCCCTCACCCTTTCATTTGGCCGAGATGTGCTGTGGCTGGAACAAAAACAACGCCAGAGCTTAAGTCGGTAGCGGCGCCTGGTCACTTCCAAGTTATGCTACGTACACTTGATCCATGGATGCACCGTATACCGATGAAACAGCCGCCGACTTCACTGCCGGACCACAAAGCGCACTGCCAACGGATTATGGCGTGTTCACTATCCGGTCGTATACACACCAGGGCATCACGCACGTGTCCATGGCGCTGGGTGATCCGCAACTTTCTGAGGCCCCGCTGGTACGGGTACATAGTGAGTGCCTAACCGGCGACGCATTGGGGTCGCATCGCTGTGATTGTGGTGACCAGCTAACGGCTGCCCTAGCAGCAATTGAATCGGCCGGTACGGGCATGCTGGTTTATTTGCGTGGCCAGGAAGGCCGCGGAATCGGGTTGGAAAATAAACTGCAGGCCTACGCGCTACAGGATAAGGCAGGGATGGATACGGTTGAAGCCAACGTGGCCCTGGGATTGCCCGACGACGCCAGATCCTATGATGCCGCCGCCGCGATTCTTAGGTATGAAGGCTGCTCACGGATTCGGCTGTTGTCCTCGAACCCTGCAAAATCCACCGCGTTGCAATCATACGGCATCACCGTGACCGAACGGTTACACCTGCAGTTGCCAGATCGGCCCGAAAATTCCGCGTACCTGGAGAGCAAACGCCGTCGAATGAATCATGACATCCCCAATGGTCACCCCGATTTGGAGGAGGGCGACGAGCTGGAGGTGTACCGAACCATTGCCGGGTTTGATGAGGTTGTAGCCCAGCTGGCTCAAAGTGAGGACGGCTTTATTGCCACTCGTACCGGTGACGCCGAGTTTGTTTCAGGACGGTTGGATCGTCGTCACCTACACCAGATCCGCGCTATGTGTGGTGCGGTGATGGTAGGTGCTGGCACGGTGATCGCCGATGACCCACAACTGACGGTACGTGCGGTAAAAGGCGATAACCCAGTACGAGTGCTGCTGGATCCACGCGGCAGAATTCCGGTGGACTCTGCGGTCTTGCAATATCCTGATGCCCCTACCCTGTGGCTGATCGGAGAAGATACCGAGATCAGCTGCCAGATCGGCACTCATGTCCAAGTGGTTCGGTTGCCCCAGGCTGCCGGTGCATCAATGGATCCACACATGATTATTTCGGTGATTCGTGAGCATGTTTCCGGCTCAATTTTAATTGAAGGCGGCGGACAAACCGTATCCGAATTTTTGACCGCGGGGGCCCTAGACCGGCTCTTTTTGACTCGGGCACCAGTACTTTTGGGTGAAGGTGTGCCGGGTATTCGATTCTTTGGTCCGGCCGTGATGTCGGATGCGCTGCGACCGTCTTTTCGTCGGTACAGTTTTGGTGAAGATATTTGCACCGAATATGTGCTTAGCGCTGCTGCCCGGCATCATTCTGCACAGACTCCGGCCCGGTTGCCCGGCGGCGCACAGTAGCCTGGACCACCAGGGTGACCAGTCCCGGCAATACGGAAATAATGGCTAATAAGCCATAACCGGTTGCGGTACTAACCGCTGCATCTACCGAGATGGCGGCACCGGCTGCTACGATGCTGACACTTATTTCGCGTATCCCCCAACCACCTACACCAATCGGTATGCTCATCGATGCCAACCCTGCGATGGCAACCACCGGGACAACCGGGCTGTCCAAGGCCAACATGGCCACGATGTATAACAAGAACAACGCACCAACACTGGTCACCGAGGTCAGCCATACGATCAGTGCGGCGTTGAGCCCCATTTTGCGCATCCCATACAGTGACAACACCCAAGCGGTCAGCGCAATACCACCGGTTAGTAGAGCCAATGGGGTGGAGATCCCCGCCAGCGTGATGGTTGCAATTGTAAATAGCATGGCCGTAACACTTAGACGTTCGGCCCCCACCACTAATAGAGGCGACCACCACTTGTGTTCGCCGGTATTACGGTAGACGGCGACACGCGCCAAATCCCCGCTCAATCCACCCGGTAGTACTATGTTCAAAAAACTGGAGGAGTAACAATCCGCTATGGCCTGCAGCCAGCCTAACCGGGTTCCTCGGCTGTTCAGTAACAGTTTCCACCGCATCGCTTGAGCCGCGGTGGTTAGCAGCCCACATCCCAGGGCGGCCAGAATGGTCCACCATTTCAAAACGGTGGTGCCTGCCAGTAGCGCTTGGGTTCCGATGAGATGCGCGGTCAGTGCTAACAATCCGACGCTTATAATAATCATCAGTGCGCTTTTGAGCCACCGCATGTGCCCCCTACCCTGCGTCTTTGGCTGACTGTCGGGCATCCACGGCGACGTCTAAGTGATCGACTGCTACCGTCAGGCTTTCGGCACAGTGTTGCAAGCGGCGGTGTAACCACCAGGTGGCTATCGTATCCAGCTGTGGCTGGTGTTCGACTGCCGCCGCGCTACGTTCAGTTAAGAATCGTTTGATGAAATCTTGGTCTTGGGGTGCGGTCAGCTGCCATGCAGCCGGGGTGGTTGTCACTTCGGCGTCGGCTTCCAGCGCCAGCTGAGATAACACCTCCGGTGCGATGGGACCGAGTTTGCCCTCCCGGCGTTGATGCCCACAAAACGCATCATTGATCTTCTTATCGTCGCAATCGGCGGGGGTAAGCTGCCATTGGCCGGTAATACTGAGTAAAAATAAGCCCAGCCCTCTATGTTGTACCAGGGTATCTACGATTGCTTGAAGATCGTGGGACGTCAGCACATCCAGGACGGCACTGCCAGTAATCAGTAACCGACCGGGTGCTGAGGCCACTAGGTCATTGGCAATACTGGGCAGCTGGCGAATGTTGGCGGTGACAGTTTCGACGCCGGGCAGCGTTGCTACAGCAGTATCTAGTGCGGCCTGGTCAGTATCAACGAGTACCCATCGCAATGGTTGGCCGGGTAGCAGGACGGGCAGGTGCTGACGGAACCAGCGCGCAGAGTTTCCGGTACCAGCTCCAATATCGATGACGGTTACCGCTTGTGGCTCGCCTGGTGTTCGGCTGCGCAATGCTGAGGCAAGCTGATTGAGTAACGATAATGAATGCCGCCTGGCAGCATCATCGAAGGGTACCCGCAAATCAAGCCAGTCATGCGCTGCTGTCATAACACCTCTTTCAGTACCTGCAGGATACGCTGTGCGGTGGGTTCCCAGCCATACTGCAGCTGCTCACGAGCCTGATGGGCCTGACGACGTAAAGTCGCACGGTATGGTCTATCGGTGATCCACCGATATAAAGTGGCCGTCCACACTAGTTCATCTAGCGGCAGCGCCTCGCCAGCGCCTAGAGCCTCTTCGGCGCCGGTACCGGCAGTAACGAAGGCGGGGATGCCAGCAGCTGAGGCCTCATCGATCACCAGTCCATAGGTTTCGGCCAGTGAAGGTAACACCAACAGATCAGCCCGATAATATAGTTCGGCAAGATCAGGTGCGGAAAGTTCTCCGGCAAGTGTGATCTGCGGTATGGGATCCAGTGCCCGGCGTACTTGTTGTGCATATGCCGGATCGGTCAGCGGCCCGGCAAATGTGCACTGCCATGCAGTACAACCTCGCTGGGATAACCGGTCTAACACATTAGCCAAAAACAACTGGTTCTTATTGTGCTCGATGGCGCCCACACATATCATGCTGCCGCCGTCACCTCCGATAGCCAATGGTCGTGGCTCAACTCCGGGTGTGGCAGTAACGGCACGAAGCCCATGGCGCTGATAAAGCTGATCTGCCGCAAATTGGCTTGTGGTAACCACCGCCGAGGCGGCATGCAGGTTGAGGGCTTCACGCCGTTGAGCCTCCGGCCCCTCCGCCAGGGCATGCACCAACTGCACAATGGGCACCGAAGCTTGCACCGGTGACGGCAGGGAACACCCAATAAGACCATCGAGTAAAATCGGCGCATCCAGGTCTTCAACCGCTTGCTGTAGGACTGCTACGTCATGAGCCGTTGGGTCTGGCCATGACCCGGGCAGTTGTTGGATCAACAGGGTGTTCCCTGCAGCTGCTGCCACGGCATGGTTGTATCGTAATCCACCACTCACCCGCCCTAAGGCCGGTTCGATCAGCCCAAACATTAGCCGCGGTCTGGCACTGTATAACTGACGTGTGCTCGCGGGTTCTCACCGATCGTTACGGTTATACCGATTTGGGGCATCTCGGCCAGGTCGGCTGCCAGCCTTTGTCCGATATATTGGGCGACTGCCTCACTGGTGGAAAATTTACCTTCAA
This sequence comes from Candidatus Yaniella excrementigallinarum, assembly GCA_019113675.1. Classification (GTDB taxonomy): domain Bacteria; phylum Actinomycetota; class Actinomycetes; order Actinomycetales; family Micrococcaceae; genus Yaniella; species Yaniella excrementigallinarum. Next base: position 1,259 of record DXHA01000034.1, on the reverse strand, counting down.
AGTCGGGGTGTGAATCAAGATCGGCATAACGCAGCGGGGCCAGTGCGTCATCCAGAAGCTGGGTTGCGTGGCCGATATCAAGTACCACCGAGTGTTCATCTAGTTCTGGCCGAGTAAACGTCGCATCTACCGTCAGAGTGGCACCGTGTAGCCGCTGGGCTGGGCCAAAGAATTCATGGGGCAGACTGTGGGCGATCATCACGTAGTCGTTGACGGTCAGAGTAAACATCTCAAGGTCCCTTCTCGATCTCGTCGTAGTCCAATACATGACACAGCGTAGTTGCAGCCAGTTGGCTTGCTGTGGCCAAATCTTGCAGCACACTAGGCAGTTGTCGCCAGGATGACACCCCGGTGATCAGATCATCGAAGCGATCATCATCGAGCGCAGCCAGGGCGGCCTGCATACGCTGTTGCCGAGTCCTGCGAAGCCGTTGTCCGGCAGCAACCTCGCCTACTTGACTTGCGATGATGCGTAACCTTCGGGCATGAAAATCTGCTCCGAGTGGCACAGTTGGCGCATGCTCGCCATACCAGGAGGCTTCAACAACAGTCGCGTCGTCGCCGGTAATTTCTAGTGCCCGCGCCAACCCGGTTTCCTGACCAGAAACATGAATGACGACGTCATTATCACCCGAAGCGTCGGCGGGGTCTAGCGCAGTAATGCCCCAACTGTTGATGAGTTTTCGCCGCTGCGGATTGGTCTCGATAACCTCGAGGCGTTCTAACGGAAAGCGATCAGCCAGTAGCGCGGTGGCAGCCCCTATCATACCGGCACCAATAATGGCTACCCGGTCGCCAAAATGTGGTGGCTGCTGCCATAAAATATTGATACCGGTTTCGACGGCTCCGGCCAAAAGTGCCCGGTGATCAGAAATACCGTCAGGGATCGGATACACATCGGTGGCCGGCACGACGTGATGGGTGTGATGCGGGAGCAATCCGAAAACGCGTTGGCCAAGCCAGTCTGAGTCGCCTTGGTCAACGACGCCGACTGCCAAATATCCGTAGGAGACCGGGAATGGAAAATCGCCCAGTTGATGCGGGGCGCGCATTTGTTCGGCAATCCGGGCAGGCACATCACCGTTATGCACCAGGGTCTCTGTTCCTTTGGAAACCGCCGTGGCGGTGGTTTTTATGCGGAGGTGATCTGCTGCCTTTACTTGTGGGGCGGGCACCTCATGCCATGAACCATGGCGAGGTGCATCGGTCCAATACTGCCAGGCCATCCTCGCATCCTACCTGAGCAGCACTTTGGTGTC
>DXHA01000033.1 GCA_019113675.1 Candidatus Yaniella excrementigallinarum | reverse complement strand
CTCAGCAGTATCAGCGGCACATGTGGCACACACCCGATCTGGTTGCTGGTCGTGACAGGCCTGGCAGACAACCGCTAATGTTTTGCAACCAGCAGCTGTGCAATTGCGTAATTCAGCACACGGGGTGGAGCACAGTTGGCAGGAGCCGATCACTTTAGCGTCGTCAGAAAAATCGATGCGCATGCGATCGTCAAAGACGTAAAGCGAGCCTTCCCACAAACCGTTATCACCGAACGCTTCACCATAACGTACTATGCCACCATCTATTTGGTAGAGCTCTTTGAACCCACGATTTGCCATCAAAACCGTCAACGCTTCGCAGCGTATTCCACCGGTGCAATAGGTAATAATCGGTTGGTCTTTGAGATGATCGTATTTTCCGGATTCAAGTTCAGCTATGAAATCACGGGTCGTGGTCGTATCGGGTACCACGGCATTTTTAAACTTACCGATTTGAGCTTCGAAAGCATTACGCCCATCAAAAAACGTCACCGGGTTACCTTGTGCTTCACGCTTAGACACGAGTTCATTGACTTCTTGGGGGCTCAAATGTTTTGCGGTACCCAACACTTGGTTACCGTGTTGCACCTGAATTTCTTCGGGACGGCCAAAAGCCACGAGTTCCGGTTTCACTTTGACACTAAGCCTTGGAAAATCGGCATCGGAACCCTCCGACCATTTGACTTCCAAGCCCTGAAACGCCGGATAAGCTCGAGTGGACTTTACATATTCTTTCACCGCTTTGATATTGCCACCCACGGTCCCGTTGATCCCCTGAGGCGCAATAATAATACGACCGGTAAGTTCTAATCTTTTACACAGTTCTTTTTGCCACAGCGCTACGGCTTGAGGATCTTGGATTGGGGCGAAATGGTAGTAGAGCGCGATTTTAGTTTGTGGATTCATCAGTTGGTTTTTCTTTTCGCGTTTAGAACAGTTGGGTTAAGGCTTTGAGCTTTCTTAAGAGTGACAAGTTGGTCATGCTTGTGCAATCTCGCTGCCCGTGGCTGGGCTTAGAGCGTGACTAAAGCTATCCTAGAACTATGGCTATCACTACTTCATTGACAGACGAACTCGCCGCGGCTTGGCTCACCGGTCGTGCGCGAATTCGAAACTATCACCTCACGAGTCAGGGCGACATTCATGCTGCCCTGCGTACAGCGGAATCGGCTGAAGCCGGCGAAGATCTGTGGGAATACGTTGTCACCAACACCACGGACGAGGTTTTGAAGGTTGTTGCCGAAGAGATCATCAAACATCCGACTCGTCAACTGATTGTAGCAGCTGACCTACCCGAACAGGCTCAACCATCAGGGGCCACCGCACGAGCCTATGCGGAAAAGACAGGCCTTCGCACCATTGGGGTTGATGAACTTGTGATGGTCACCGATATGAGCGAGCAAGATGTGGAAGAACCCATCGTCCCAGATCACCTTAGCGCCGAAGTGACTCGCAATGATGGCTGGTTCATGGTGGCATTTTATGTCACCTCGGAATCCGGTGAAAAAACATTAGCCGCTCGTGGTCGGGTTGCCGTGGTTGATGGTACTTATGCGGTTTTTGATCAGATTTGGACTTCACCAAATTTCCGTCGTCAAGGTCTTGGCTCGCTGACGATGCGCTACCTCAGTTCGTTGGCATTGGAACACGAAGTTGAACAAGGCCTGTTGATTGCCGGGACCGAAGGCCAAGCCCTGTATTCGTACTTGGGTTGGACCCCGATTGGTGATGTTGTGGTCTTAGGCCATCCAGACATCGAACCACAAGATCAGTGGGCCACCCAGACCTTCGAGCCGTAATTAACAACTCATTCAAACATTTTCAGACAACGACGCTGCAGCTTTCCTGGCGGAGTTTCTTGGCTATTCGCGTATACCTGATCAACTTGTACATACGCGTATTTTGCCAGAACGCACCCCCAGGTTTGCTGTCTGGCCCGATTCCACACCACAAGAATTTCTTACCGCCGTTGGTTCACTTGGCGTAGCAGAACCCTTTGAACACCAAGTCCGGGCCATCGACGCGGCCATGAGTGGCCAGCACGTGGTGTTGGCCACCGGCACCGCATCTGGCAAATCCCTGGCCTATCAGCTACCTGTGGTCACCGAACTCACCGATGGGGTTTCCACCGCGTTATATCTAGCGCCAACGAAAGCTTTGGGGGCTGACCAGTTTGCCTCATGGCAGTACTTCGCCGATCAAGGCGTTTCATGGTTACGCCCGGCACGCTATGACGGCGATACCGACCCACAGTCTCGTTCCTGGGCGCGCGACCATGCCAATGTGCTGGTAACCAATCCGGATATGCTGCACATTGGAATATTGCCCAATCACACGGGTTGGGCAACATTTTTGCGTAACCTCAAATATGTCATTGTTGATGAAGCACACACCTATCGGGGAGTCTTTGGATCCCATGTTGCTGTAGTGCTTACCCGGCTGCGCAGGATCTGTGCCAGTTTGGGCAACTCCAATCCTGTCTTTATTGGGGCATCGGCAACCTCAGCATCTCCGGCACAAAGTTTCTCCAAACTTATCGGGGCCGAGGCCATCAGCGTCGAAGATGATTCCTCAGGGCATGGTGAAGTAGTCATTGGGTTCTGGGAATCAGAATTTACCGGCACATCCGGAGAACACGGGGCTCCCCTACGCCGCTCACTGGTGGCAACTAGTGCTGATATGTTGTCAGATTTGGCTGTCAATTCGATACGGTCGGTGGCTTTTATTCGATCGCGACGTGGTGCCGAAGCTATGTCTCAAATGGTGAAACGCAACCTATCGGAGATTGACCCTAGTTTGGCCGGACGTGCAGCAGCCTACCGCGCCGGATTACTCCCCGAAGAACGCCGTGAGGTGGAGACAAAACTCAACAGTGGTAAATTACTAGCTGTTTCTACAACTCCCGCCTTGGAGCTAGGCATTGATATCGCCGGACTCGATGGTGTCATTGTTGCCGGCTGGCCAGGAACCCGGGCCTCTTTTTTCCAACAGCTTGGCCGCGCTGGACGCTCCGGACAGCGCTCGATTGCGCTCTATGTTGCCGGAGACGATCCCATGGATACCTATCTGGTGCACCACCCACAAGCAGTCTTCGATCTGGCAGTTGAAGACAACGTGATTGATGCGCAGAATCCACATATTATGTCGGCTCATCTGTGTGCTGCTGCCGCCGAAATTCCACTGACACCAGATAGTCTGGGCACGTTTGGCGACCCCGACCACGTACGGCACATCGTTGAAGAACTCACCGCGGCCGGGTATTTACGTCGCCGACCGGCTGGGTGGTATTGGACTCATGAGCAGCATGCAGCAAGCATGATTAATCTTCGCGATGCCGGTTCCGGGCCGATGCAGATTATTGACGCCGAAACCGGGGTGGTATTGGGCTCGATCGGCGCTGAGCAAGCCCATACCCAAACCCATCCGGGGGCCGTGTATGTACACCAAGGACGGACATGGGTTGTCGAAGAACTCGACGAGGACCATGCCGCAGTAGTGGTTGTCCGTGCTGAACCTGAATATTTTACCCAGGCAAGAGACGTTACTGACGTTGAAGTTCTAAGCGAAGATGCTCGCATCTATTCGGAGACGGACCAATTAGCCTGGGTACACGGCCCAGTGAAAGTAACCAACCAGGTCGTGTCGTATCAGCGCAAAGATATTTCTACTGGCCAGGTTATTGATGAGCAACCACTAGATCTCAGTGCCCGTGAACTATTTACCCAAGCGGTGTGGTTTACCGCTCCCGCCGAAAACTTCATCACCGCCGGCTTGACGACTGATCGTCTTGGTGGAGCTCTGCATGCTGCCGAGCACGCGATGATCGGGATGTTACCTTTGGTGGCTTCTAATGATCGTTGGGACATCGGCGGAGTCTCCCTGGTCTTGCACCCGGATACGCAAGCCCCCACCGTATTTGTCTATGACGGTCATCCGGGTGGGGTAGGCTTTGCAACCCGTGGGTTTGCCCAAGCCAGTACATGGATTACCGCGACCATTGAAGCCATCGACAATTGCGAGTGCATCGAGGGTTGTCCCTCCTGTGTTCAATCGCCCAAATGTGGGAATCGAAATTCTCCATTGGATAAATCAGGTGCTGTCACGGTATTGCAATACGTCAGAAGTGCTTTATCTAGGGCAGTTTCGGTCCCGCCCGAGACTCAGCCGTAGTGTCTAATCCGATAGGAGCCGCCAAGCTGACCTGAATGTGTGCTACCCCGGGCTCGTCAATCTGGCATGAGGTCATGCTGGCACCATGAGCAGCCACTGTCTGCTCTGCCAAAGTGCACGGATCACCCATCATTAACCCTCGTGCTGCATCCGCTGCCGATAACGCCGCTAAGTCTGCTGCTACGGCGGCACGTGAGGCCGCCACCTGGACTTGGATTAAGGTTAACGTCGCTGCTAGGAGTAGCATCAGTGCAGCAAAAATCGTCAGCATCATGGCCGTTGAGGCACCTTCATCGTTAGCTATGGTTCTACGGTCCATTGATTTGGTGCTTTCGCTTTAGCTGTCAGTTCGATGCTGGGGAACAACCCGAGTGGTCCCGGCACTGGGCTGGTTAGCTCCACGGTGGCCCAATCGCCTGAGCCTGAGGCTGTTACGTTTGTGGCGTTAGATGTCATATTGGCTACCGTTGTGTGTATAGCGTCTGAGGCTTCGCCACGCGCCAGTTGTCGTGCGGCCACCGCGGCGGCTTGCTGCATATTCGATTGGTGCATACCCACTGCAATGACGTTGATGAGCATGGCAATAGCTAGCACGACGACTGGCAGGATAACCGCGAATTCCGCAGTTACCGAGCCCTCGGTATGTTTTTTTATTGGGTCCATGGTGCCTCCCGAGTTGGCCGAGGCTATGCCTCGGCCAACTCTTTTCCAAACTTAGAAGCTCAAGGCGCGTTCAATGAGCCCTTCGAGCAGGCCTTGAACAGTGCCAGAGGATAAAACTGCAGCTAATATCCCAGCAAAGGCAACGGCTGCCAGTGTGACAATCGAATACTCCGCTGTGTTAGCGCCGGTATCATCGAACAGATCGATGCGGAATGGTTGGGTGTCTTTCATGGTGTTCTCCTTGGTGTTTTCGGGTGGGTTGCCATATTGAGTTATAGGTTGAGGCGGCGTTCAGCCAGGTAACAAGGCAAGCACCATCGGAATGATGCCTAACAGAATAAAGCTTGGCAGCATGCATATTCCGGTGGGCAGTACCAAACGAATCGCCAGTTCTTGGGCAAGTTGTTCGGCCATGCGTTTGCGGTTTGCTCGCAGCGCGGTAGCAGCCGTGGTGAGCATGTGTGCTGAAGGAACCGCAGAAATATGAACGAATCGCAGTTCATCTCCCAGTTGCTTTAGTTGGGGGTCGTCTTGGACGTGCTGCCAGGCTATGTCCCAGTCCATACCTAAGAGCAGTTGGTCTGCCACGAGGGTTAACGGTTGGCAGCCCGGAAGATGTGTGCCGACTGCTTGCAAACCTGCAGGCAAAGATGTTCCTGCGGAAAATAGTTGTGCCATAACGTCCAGCACTAATGCCGGGTCGATGTATGTTGGAGTGGGCTTCATGGTACTTCTGCCGTTTCCATCATCCGGCTTGTCCATCGTCGACCAGCGATAGCTAGCGCCGCACCGGTGCTTAGGATCACCCATCCTGTTGGGGTGGTCAACAATTGCGGGATAGATGCACCCAGCATGTGTGCCAAACCGATTCCAGCTACCGGTAGCCAGGCCAGCAGGTTAGCGGTAGCTTTTGGGCCGGCAGATGCTGCCTGCCGGGCTTGGTGAGCGTCTTCGCCAGCTTCTAGAGCATCCGCCAGACGGTACAAAATTTGTGACAGCGATATGCCGGTGTGCTGAGCCAAAGTTAGCGTCGCTGAAAGCTGCTGCCATCCGTTATGATGCCCCGGTCGCGTCACATCGACAAAGTATGGTTGCTGTAGCATTGCTGCGGACTGCTGAGCAATAAGTACGTGGTGCATACAGCATCTAGGGTCGGCAGCTTCAGGCTGGGGAACGACATCGCAAGGTTTATGCGCCTGAGCAACTTCGGGCCAAAGCTGTGTCAGTGGACGCCCAGCAGAAAGAAGTGCCGCAGCCTGTCGGATAACGCTGATGAAGTCAGCGTGCTCTTGAGCTGCCCGACGCTTGGCCGTGATCAAACCCATAACGGCTTTTACAGGATTCATGCTGCCGTCTCCTGTTCAACAGCAATAGTATCCAGTAGGGCCAAACCGGGCCCTTCAATAACCTGGTCGCCTACCGTGGTTAACACCGGGACAAGATGCAAATTGGCTTGGTCACCAGTCTTGGATAGTAGGGCGATTTCGGCTGGATAGCGTGCCCCGTTTTCGTTGCGGTGTAAATGAATAACAACGTCAATCGCCGAACGAATTTGCAGCGCAGCGGTGGTGGGGTCGAGACCGGCAAGTGCAGCCATGGCATGGAGCCTGGCGGGAACATCTGCCGCCGAATTCGCATGGACTGTGCCGATGGCGCCACGGTGACCTGTATTCATAGCGGCTAAAAAATCGGCAACTTCAGCTCCTCGACATTCCCCTACGATTACTCGGTCAGGACGCATACGAAGCGCCTGCCGGATGAGCACTGGCAGGCTAATGCCACCTTGGCCTTCGGTGTTCGGGTCACGGGTGGCAAGACCCACCACGTGTGGATGTTTAATGGCTAGTTCAGGGGTATCTTCAATCGTAAGGATGCGTTGGCTTGATTCCACCGTTGCTAATAATGCGGCTAATAACGTGGTTTTGCCCGATCCTGTGGCGCCGGAGATCAACATATTGGTTCGGTGGGCCATCAGATGCGCAATGACGTGGAGCCATATTTGCGCATTGGGCCAATCCCCGCTGAGTGTATCTAGCGTGGGCTGGCTTTGTGACGGTAAACGGATAGAAAGCTGCGGACCTGCTGTAGCAATGGGTGGCAATACCGCATGAACCCTGGCATTACCAATCTGCACATCACCAAAGGGCATGCCCTCGTCAAGACGTTTCCCACCTTGGCCCAGCAGTCGGACCGCGAGCGCTTTGGTTTCTGCAGCTTCTAGAATGGTATCGGTTCGGCTTAGTCCAACACCCGTATCCGTCCAAATGCGGCCGTGTCCATCGACGATGATGTCGGTTATTTCTGGGTCTTGAGCAAACTTAGCTAACGGACCCAGACCCAATAGGTCATCAACGAGCCGCTGCATTGTGTTTGTGGCGTCATCGAGGGAAGTTACCGGCACGTGTTGAGACACAGCCTGCGCTACAACGGCAGTATTGGGCTTGGTTTGTTGTTCTTTTGGGGTTAGCCGCGCCGCCAACCACTGTTTAGCCGCTGTGAATCCACCCGTTTTCTGGGGGAGCTCTGGAACCCATCCGCGCGTCATACCTGATCACCTCGCTGCATCCAGCGGCGTAGCGCTTTACGATTTCGAGTCGTCTTGGCTAGGACACCGAAATCGTCACCTCTGCCATAGGCCGGGACTCGATGTCTGTGGTAATCCACCTTCTTGTGCGGTTGAAAATTGACGTACAGTGGCCGGGAACAATCATCTACATGGATGACGCGTACACCTTGGGCAGCCAACAGTTGAGCCCTAAAGACATCTGCCCCGCAATTAATAACGACATGTGCGAAATATTGATGGGCGGCAGCAAGCGTATCGGGCAGCATCTTCGAGCTCAATGGGTTAGCTCCATCGGTTTGAAGCAGCATGGTTAGACCTGCCCAACTCGGTGCATTGAGCAAGCATATGTGTGGCGATGGCACGGGCTCATCGATATCTAACACCGTTAGATCATTGCCAGTAGCTGACAAAATCGTCTGGCTCAGGGGTCCGGTAGTATCGGCGTCGATGAATAGCGTCGCATCCTTACAGACGGCATAAGCCATCGCAGCGCTTAGCAGTGGGTAGGTATCTGCCCCGGTTTGCACAACAGCCCAATCAGTAGTGTGCTGTGGCCGTGGAAAGGATGTCTGGCTAAGCCACCGTTGGAAACTGGTAGCTTCTTCTGGGTAATGCCACTGATGATCTTCGGCACGCAGCATAGGGCCAGCCACATGAATTTTGGCAACAACCCACTGCTCATCGGGTGCTTCAGAGCACTTCCGTGGAACCAGTCCGAGGGCTGCAACTACCGCATAAACAAATTCGGTGGCCTCGACGGTGCCATCCTGGTCATCCACCAGGATGCTGCGCGGGGTGTCTTGCTTTGGTTTCTTGCCCCATCTGAGTCTGCGTTGTGTGGTTGTCATGTACTAACCATCAGACAAATGCCCAGCCACTCCGCCAGGTTTAATGGTTTTGGGGACAACTGGCTGTTGCCATCAACACTGTGGACAGTGTGCTGGACGGCTAGCTGCGGCCTGTAAGGTCGGTGTCAACATGATCTGGATCAAAGACGACTTCAGGAACCGTTTGAGTTGCATCCCAGTCGGTGATGTCAATGATGTAGCGCGGATCCCAGGGTTCTGCCCATCCCAGCAGTTCCAGCACCCTGTCGAGGACCATGGCGGTAAATCCCCAGACCAATGTGCCGCCTACGCAAAAAGCTGGAGTGCCGTAACGGTATTTTGTACTGCGGTCAGTAGCCACAGCTGTAACGCGTAATGTGGGGTTTACCAAATCTCCCACCGGCACGCGAAAGACTCGAGTCGCCTCTGTAGTAGTACGCATTTCATTGGGGCGCTGCCACCAGCCAACCACAGGGGTGACACAGAAATTGGAGACGGCCAATGGTAGGGACGGCAATTGTCCAATGGGAATAATACCGGCGGGATCTACGCCAGTTTCTTCATGGGTTTCTCGAATCGCACATGCTGTCGCATCAAAGTCCTGAGTTTCTAGGCCCCCACCTGGAAACGAAACTTGGCCCGGGTGATTTCGTAACGCCAGCGAACGTTGGGTGAGCAGTACATCGAGTTCTTTAGGCACGATTGTACGTTTGAAACTTGCCGGACGGTCATCCATCGATCCAAATAACAGCAGCACCGAGGCGTCTTTGGGGTTGTCCATTGCCGGTAATCTATAGGGCCACGTATGTTGATGCTCAGGCAGGGCTGCTGTCGGAGAAACGGTGACACTCTGGACAATGTCGGGGTCGACCTCACCGTGGGTGTGCACAAGCGCCAGCAGATCAGCTAACGCACCATCGAGCTGCATTAGGCCTCCCATTTATACCCGGCTGCCTGCAGTTCAGCCCGGGTTGCACCGTTAAGTAATGCTTGATGAAGTTGTTCGCGTCCAGGTGCCAGCTCGTAGGCGAGCAGTTGCTTAGCAGCCTGCGGGTTGATTTCTCCGATCCCGGCAGAAGGACACCAGTGGGCTACAGGACAAGCGCCACAGGCAGGACGCTTTGCATGACAAACTCTGCGACCAAGAAAAATTACACGGTTCGACAGTTCGGTGTAATCTTTGGGCTCAAATAATGCGGCGATATCTCGTTCCACCACCTGAGCATTTGTTGACTCGGTCCACCCGAACCGATTTGCCAGCCGTATCACATGAGTGTCGGTGGTAATACCTGGTACACCGAAGGCATTCCCCAATACCACAAAGGCTGTCTTACGGCCTACCCCAGGCAGCTTGACCAGCTCGTTAAGAGTATCGGGTACCTGGCCGTCATGCTCTTGCATTATCGCTTGAGATAAGCCCAGCAGAGCACGGGTTTTATTTTTATAAAAACCGGTTGGACGAATAAGTGTTTGCAGCTGTGTTTCATCAGCCTGGGCCATGGCAGCAGCATCGGGATACTGCGCAAAGAGTTGAGGCGTTACCGAGTTGACCCGGATGTCTGTGGTTTGAGCGCTCAATACGGTAGCCACCAGTAATTCGAAAGGATTACTAAAATCTAACTCAGCGTGCGCGTACGGGAAAACCTCGCCTAGGACCCGGTATATCTTGCGCGCCCGGCGTTTCTTTGCCAACGGGGTTTCCTGCCTCATAATCGTCCCTTTCCTCCACTGACTACCAGTCTCATCCTAGGTGGCTCACTACTCGATGTGGAATGCGTTGCTTCAATACGGCTATTACCGCTCGTCGCGTCCTAGGTAACCGTTCAACGCAAATGAGGTTTGATCAGCTAGAAAAAACGCTCTACCATAACCCTAGATGTGACTACGATCACGAATTTAAGGAGCCGCATGGTCACCACACATGAACACGAAACCCTGCAACGGGCCCACGATCTATACGCCCAGGCTGAAGATAGCCAGCTTGAATACTGGGCTTCCCGGGCCCGCGACGAGGTGCATTGGGATACACCGTTTACCCAGGTACTGGATTGGTCGAATCCACCGTTTGCTCGCTGGTTTGCCGATGGCACAACCAATGCCTGTTACAACGCGGTGGACCGCCACGTAGCGGCAGGAAATGGGGACCGCATTGCCCTGTACTTCGAAGGTGAACCCGGTGATACCGATGCCGTCACCTATGCTGACTTGCAGGCACGTGTCTCCCAGACGGCAAATGCCCTGGAATCACTAGGTGTGGCCAAGGGAGATCGCGTGGCCATCTATTTGCCTATGCTGGTCGAGGCGGTTGTAGCCATTCTAGCCTGCGCTCGCATCGGCGCGGTGCACTCAGTAGTCTTTGGTGGTTTTTCGGCCGAAGCGTTGCGTTCCCGCATCGATGATGCCGAAGCCAAGGTGGTCATCACCGCTGATGGGTCCTACCGTCGTGGTAAACCCAATATGCTCAAGCCAATCGTTGATGATGCCTTGGCCGCTGAGGGTCATACGGTGGAACACGTACTCGTGGTTGCACGCAACAAGGAGGCCATCAACTGGGTTGAGGGCCGAGATAAATGGTTCCACGAGGTAGTGGCAGCCCAGCCAACCAGCCATCCGATTGTCTGGCACGAGGCAGAACATCCGCTCTTTATTCTGTATACCTCAGGGACTACTGGCCAGCCCAAGGGCATTTTGCATACTACCGGCGGTTATCTAACCCAGGTGACTGCAACGGCTCGAGATACATTCGATTTGCAGCCAGAAACCGATGTTTTCTGGTGCACCGCCGATATCGGCTGGGTCACTGGGCATTCCTATATTGTCTATGGACCACTGTCTAATGGTGCCACTCAGGTGCTTTATGAAGGCACTCCGGATACTCCGCACCGCGGCCGTTGGTGGGAGATCGTAGAAAAATACGGGGTCACTATCCTCTATACAGCCCCTACAGCGATTCGCAGTGCCATGAAATGGGGCCGTGATATCGCCGACCGCTATGATTTATCTTCTATCCGCCTGTTAGGTTCGGTTGGCGAAGCAATTAACCCGGAAGCCTGGGATTGGTATCGCGAGGTAATTGGCGATAATAATGGCGCCGGCACGATCAGTGAAGACGGCGCTGTAATCCCAGGTCCGCGTAAATTCGAGCACGTGCCCATCGCCGATACTTGGTGGCAGACGGAAACCGGGGCCCATATTCTTACTCCCCTACCTGCTTTGTCGGCCGATGAACTCAAACCTGGTTCCGCTCAGCGTGCTGTTCCGGGTGTATCAGTTGATGTTGTCGATGACTACGGCAACACTATGCAAGACACCACACAAGGGTTTTTGGTTATCCGTGACCCTTGGCCTGCGATGGCCCGGACTATTTGGGGTGACGACCAACGCTTCGTGAATACCTACTGGTCCCGGTTCGACGGCATGTATTTCGCCGGCGATGGTGCCCGGTTTGATGAAGACGGCGACATTTGGTTGTTAGGTCGCGTCGATGACGTCATGAATGTTTCCGGACATCGGCTCTCGACCACCGAAATCGAGTCATCGCTGGTCGCCCACGAGCTGGTTGCAGAGGCTGCAGTTGTTGGAGCTGCCGACGCCACCACAGGTCAGGCCGTATACGCGTTTGTGATTCTGACTGAGGATGCCGAAGGTATCGACCAAGATACAGCTGAAGCGACACTGCGTGAGCATGTTGGTGCTCAGATTGGCCCAATTGCCAAGCCGAAACGCATTCTGGTGACAACCGATCTACCCAAAACCCGTTCGGGCAAGATTATGCGTCGGTTGCTCAAAGATGCAGCAGAGGGTCAAACGCAGGCCGACCCCACAGCGTTGGCCACACTGGCAGATCCTGCAGTAATGGAAGAGATCCTGTCAGGAATGCGCCCGTAGCTCTCCTTCAAATACAAAATGCCTCGGCCATCACCATTTCGGTGATGGCCGAGGCATTTAACTCGTTCTATAAACCGCGACTTGCCGATGCTTCATCAGCAAACTCGCCTGAGTCTTCATCCGCGTTGCGTTGCAAGTGGATCACCGCTGCGATGAGTCCACCAAAAACGGTTACGCATGCAATGATAAGCATGATAATGGCGATACCGGTCATGATCCGACCTCCTGTCCTGTTTCGTGATGAGCGACGTGTTTACCTTCAATATGGTCGGCATCATCCAACGGATATTCGTTTTCAGAACGTTCGACATAAAGGGCTGACTTCTTACTCCAGGGCACCAGCGACAGGATAATACCAATCACAATCAAGCTGATAACCATGCCCCACCCGAAAGTATTAATGTACCAATTTGGTAAACCACCATATGGTTCTTCGGCACTTATTTGGTCGATAAATTCTGCAATCAGTGTGTAGCCCAGTACAACGGGCAACAAGATACCAATCAGGAATTTATAGATAGCACCCAGCCGGAATGAAGAAACCTTATTAAGGTGCTTGACCATCCGATCCAGACGACGTAGCAGCCAGGCCACGACGACGACGGCAACAAATGCTGCAGCAACAATGCCGAACTGATTCACAAAGTAATCCGAGACATCCAACAGGTGGAGTCCCGAGGTCGTACCAAAGCCGATCAGGGACAGCAGTGCGATGAGCACACCGAAGGTTGAAACCACCGTCACCCGTGACCACCCGGTTTTATCTTTGACTGCCGATAAGGTGACTTCAAGGATCGAAACCATAGAAGTGAATCCGGCAAATAGCAATGACCCAAAGAACAACACCCCAATGATGGGGCCCAGTCCAAGTGGTGCTTGAGAAATAATTTCAGGAAACGCTACAAATGCCAGCCCGATTCCGGAGGTCACAACTTCTTCAATATGGACCCCGGCAGTCTGAGCCATAAAGCCCAATGCGGAAAACACGCCAATGCCGGCTAGGATTTCAAACCCTGAGTTCGAGAACCCTACGACCAAGCCCGAACCGGTCAAGTTGGTGCGTTTTTTCAAATACGAGGAATAGGTGATCATGATGCCAAAGCCCACTGACAGTGAGAAAAAGATTTGGCCGTAGGCCGCTATCCAAACCCCGGGGTTTAACAGGGCGCCCCAGTCCGGTGTGAATAATGCATCTAGACCACCGGCGGAGCCTGGTAGAGACAAAGCAATGCCCACCAGAACCAAGAACATCACAACCAAAATAGGGATCCCGATTGCCGAAGCCATGCCAATTCCGCGACGGACCCCCATCCCTAGAACAACCAGCACGGCGATCCACACCGCCAGCATCGGCCAAAAGACCCCTGGAACGATGGTGAAATCCATGGCAGGTGTCTCTGCCATCTGCAGGTAATCTTCAAAGAAGAAAGCGTTTGCGTCATTACCCCAGGCTTCAGTGGAAGAAAAGTATATATAACTGGCCGACCAGCCCAGAATCGCAGCGTAGTAGACACCGATAACTACACAGATCATGGCCTGCCACCAACCGACACCTTCGGTCCATTTCGCAAGGCGACGGAAGGCCAACGGTGGCGATCCCTTGAATCGGTGCCCGATGGAATAATCAAAAAATAGCAATGGAATACCGGCGGATAACAGCGCGACCAGATACGGGATGATAAAGGCGCCGCCACCGTTTTCATATGCGATGTATGGGAAACGCCAAATATTTCCCAGGCCGACCGCAGAACCCATTGCCGCCAGGATAAACACCCAACGACCACCAAAATCTTCGCGATCGTGAGCCTTAGCTGGCATTGATGTAGTTTGAGAGGACATGTTTACCCCTTTGCGCAAGTGAATATGAGTCAAAATGACTTATATCACCTAAGAATACGCGGTACGCCTCAGGAGAACAATGGGGGCAGAACGACCACAGCCCAGGTGACCTGCGAAAATCACTCCTCGAGACAGTGCCCAGTGGCCACTGTGTCAGATAAACCCGGCGCTTCGGTTACGACCTGGGAGATTTCGTCCCGAGTCAAGGCGTAACCTATTTCCGCATCAGAGGCACGAGCAAAAATAATCCCGGCAACTGAGCCATCTTCAGCCACCAGTGCCCCACCAGAGTTGCCCTGACGTACATCGGCTGCTACCTGGTACACATCACGAAGCTGCGGATTTTGATCATAAATATTAGCCACCGTAGCTGGGCCACGGGCTTGTATCTGCGCACCGGTAATTTGGTGTGGCCCGCCCGAGGGATAGCCCAATACAAAAGCTTCTGTGCCCGGATCAATCGGATCACCAAACTCCACCGTGGGTAGTTGGGCCCCCGGTAACGCAATGACAGCGACGTCGACTTCCGGGTCGAATGCCACAACTTCACCGGTAAATAACTGCCCGTCGTTGCTTTCTACCTGAGGGGCTTCTACCCCGGCAACCACGTGTGCGTTCGTTAACACTCGGTCAGGCGTCAGGGCAAATCCCGAACCCGTCTGACTTTGCCCACATTCATAGGCGCTACCGGTAATACGTACGGAAGATGCACTAACATCTTCGACAGCCGTGCTGGGCTCAACAGCAGGCTCTTCAGCATCGGGAGCGTCGTCATCTGCCAGTTCCAGTTCCGGTAATTCTGATGAATCCAGTACATCAGCACGCACCTGTGCGATCCAGGCTCGGGCACTTTCTGGGGTCAGTTGGGTTACTACGGACACAATCCGAGACTGTTTCAGCACACTGGTAATTCCGGGTACCCCGACCGAAGAAACAGAAAAGGCGATCAGCGAGATCAAGACTGCGGCAATGGCGGTGTTTCCAATTGCGCCCAAGAATTTATCGATGGTACGCATGGTGGGGTGGCTGATTTGTAGCCGTAATCTTCGCCCAATCATCTGTCCCAACCACATACCGAACCAGATGAGCACTGCAGTAACAGCAACCATAGCCACGATACGTACGACACCGGCTGGCACCAGTTCAACAATAACGGGCATCAACACTAAGCCACCGAGCACCCCTGCAATCGCGCCGATGATGGTACCCATCGAAACCCAAAAACCCCGGCGAAAGCCGTTGACGATTATGACGAGCAACACGAGCACCAGCGCCCAGTCAAGCCAGGAGAACCCTATAATGTCCCACCGTCCCATTCAGCCGTTCTTTGGGGTGGTTACAGCCTTCTAAGCGTAACCTTATTTAGGTTTTGTGCAGAACCGCCTTGCCATTAGCGTAGTATTTCGGTTGAATTTTAGTTTATCGTGGAAGAATAGCTTCGCCTGTGGTTGTGACGATTTCCACATGGGCTTCTACATTCGGTAGAATCGCTGGGAAGCCCACCTTGAAACGCACTAGTGTTTATGTGCCCGAACCGGTAGTTATCGGCCACCCACATAAATAACCAAGTTTCGGCAAGAGTTTTAGTTCGGCCCACGAGGCCAGTAAGGAAAGCTACAAAACAATGGATTTGGACGTATTGCGCAATGCACCGCTCTTCACACACCTCGATGATGAGGTGTTCAGCGCTCTGACCGCGGAGCTGACCGAGGTTGAGCTTTCCCGCGGAGCCTCGGTATTTCACGAAGGTGATGATGGAGATCAGCTGTACGTCATCTTATCGGGCAAGATCAAACTGGGCCGCACCGCACCAGATGGTCGTGAAAACCTGCTGGCAATCCTGGGACCGGGCGAAGTCTTCGGTGAAATGGCACTATTCAACCCGGCTCCTCGCTCAGCGTCAGCCACCGCAGTGTCTGCAACCAGTTTGGCCGGGTTGCGCCACGAAAACCTCCGCAAAGTCATCTACTCGTCACCAGAAGTCTCGATGCAGCTACTTGGGGCCTTAGCCCGTCGCCTATCACGTACCAACGAGTCGCTGGCCGATCTCGTATTCTCCGACGTGCCAGGCCGTGTAGCTAAGGCACTTCTAGATTTGGCCGACCGTTTCGGTCGCCCAACCGCCGATGGTTTGCTCGTCGCCCACGATCTGACGCAAGAGGAGCTAGCCCAGCTAGTCGGTGCATCTCGCGAAACGGTCAACAAAGCGCTTGCCGAATTTGTACAGCGCGACTGGCTCCGCTTGGAAAACCGCGCTGTGATCGTCTTGGATCTACAGCGGTTGCGTCAACGCGCACGCTAAATACCAACTACTGAGATAAAAACACGGGCTAAAACTTTCAGCGTTTTAGCCCGTGTTTTTTGCTGTTACAACGTTAATTATTCCGCGACCTTAACAATCATCTCGACTTCTACCGGCGCATTCATCGGCAACATAGCCACACCCACAGCCGATCGAGCATGGATGCCGCGGTCTTGGAAAATTTCGCCAAGAAATTCTGATGCACCATTAAGCACCACGTGTTGCTGATCGAAATCTGTTGCAGACGAAATAAACCCCACAACCTTAGTAATCTGGGTAACGTTATCCAGATTACCGATTTCGGCCTTAATCGCGGCCAATGCGTTGAGCACACAAATCCGTGCATAGCTGGCGGCGTCCTCGATGCTCACAGCGTCGCCGACTTTCCCGGTGGCAGCAAGCTTGCCGTCTACCAACGGAAGCTGACCAGAGGTATAGACATGGTCACCATCGCGGATCGTCGGCACATATGCTGCCAAGGGTTTTCCAACTTCCGGCAACGTGTATCCGGCTTGTTCAAGACGTTGTTCAATAGCGGACATATGTCTCCTTCGTTAGGCTTTTGGTCGCTTCAAATAAGCTACCGGAGCGTTACCGTCCGGGCCCGGAATGACCGTGACAAGCTCCCAGCCATCCTCACCCCATTGGTCGAGAATTTGTTTTGTGGCATGAATCAACAACGGAATTGTGGCGTACTCCCACTTTTGTATATCGCTCATGCCTTAACCGTAGCTTGCGCCGAAAGCATTGGGACAGATTTGGTCCGGTCTTATCCGGTAGAATGCCCGCATGGCCAAAATGACTTCCTCAGGTTCTGGTGTGCTTAAAAGCAACTCAGTGCTGTCGAAACTACTCGCCTTTTTCGGTATCTCTGCTCTGCTGGGAGCCATTGGCGCGGGTATCATGTTGCCCGCGGGTATGTTGACCGGCGCGGCTTCCCAGGTCGGCACTGAGATGTTGGATCAGCTGCCAGCAGAATTAAACGAAGAGCCCATGTCTACTCCGTCTGTCATTAAGGACCAGGACGGCGAGGAGATCGCGACCTTCTATGCCGAAGACCGCACTCCGGTAGAACTCGATGAGATTTCCGACCACATGGTTGACGCGATCATCGCCATTGAAGATGAACGCTTTTATGAACACGGCGGTGTGGACGGACAAGGTGTGGCTCGCGCGGCGGTACACAACATTGTTTCGGATACCCAACAGGGCGCCTCTACGTTGACTCAGCAGTATGTCAATAACGTGCTGGTCAACTATCAGAACCTCAATGGCCTGCGAACGACAGTGTCAGGGAGTAAAGAAATCCCAGACAAAGTGCGTGAAATGAAGCTTGCAGTGGCTGTCGAAAAGGATATGTCGAAAGAAGAAATCCTTGAAGGCTACTTGAATATCGTACTGTTTTCGGGTCGCACCTACGGGGTGGAAGCAGCCGCGCGATTGTTCTTCGATAAGTCAGCCGCCGATCTTGATATTCCAGAGTCAGCTCTTCTTGCCGGCTTGGTTCAATCCCCAAATGCGCTGAATCCGGAAACCAATCCAGAAGCTGCCAAAAAACGCCGGGATCTGGTGTTAGGCAATATGCGCAATGAGGGTTTCATCACCGAGGACGAATACGAGGAAGCAGTCGCAACCGATATTAACTTAGACATGAACCCGCTGCCGTCGGGCTGTCTGTATGCCGAAGAAGGTTTTGGCTATTTCTGTGATTATGTTCAGCGTCTAGTTCTGGCCGACCCCGCCTTCGGACCGGATAAAGAGTCCCGTCAGCGCATGCTGGATCGTGGCGGTTTGGAAATTACCACTACATTGGACTCTGAACTACAGCGTACCGCTGTTGAAACAGCTAAGACTAATGTTCCTGCCGATGAAAACGAAGGGATCGGGGCTGCCCTGGTCACAGTGCAGCAGGATACCGGAAACATTAAAGCCATGGCACAAAACACCGAGTATTCGGTCGAAGAAGAACGTGGTTCGTCAACCCTTAACTTCAGCGTCGATCACGAATGGGGCAATAGCGGCGGGTTCCAAGCTGGGTCCACGCTTAAGCCCTTTGTTGCTATGGCATGGATGGGTGAGGGTAATTCCATGCGCGATAAGGTAGATGCTTCTCGCAATAACTACACGGGTGCTAAATTCCCTGCATACTGTCTTGACGGCGGCCAAGCCAAAATCGGTAGTGATGGTTGGCGTCCAAAGAACGCTATCAAAGATATGTATAAACCTATGCGGATGGACTACGGCTTATACTGGTCGATCAACACTGCGACCATTGCTGCGGCATATGAAACTGATCTGTGTTCAATCACGGATATCACCACGGCTGCAGGGATCACTGGGGCAGAGACTGGTGAGCCACTTGATCCCTCGAACCCATCATTTGTACTAGGAGCCCAGGAAGTCTCGCCGCTTACTATGGCCTCGGCCTATTCAACCTTGGGCTCTGGTGGCACATATTGCGAGCCACGCGCCATTGAGTCAATCGTCGATGCTGAAGGTGAGGAGTACACGGTTCCTCCGGTCCAATGTGATCCTGGGGCACTGAATCCCGACAACATTAAAGAACTCAACAACACGTTGGAAGCCATAGCCGATGAGCGCATCTCCGAAGGTGAGCTCGATTTTCCTATAGCTGGGAAAACCGGTACCAACAACGAATCCACGTCAACATGGTTCGTTGGCTACACGTCAGAGCTTGCAACCGCTTCTTGGATGGGTCGGTACACTAATATTAACGAAACACTTGAAGGATCCACCATTGGCGGCCGGTACTACGATGACGTATGGGGATCAATCATCGCGGGGCCTATGTGGGTGGATTATATGAAGACCGCCGGGCCCAAATATGACACCGATGAGTTCCCAGAATTTGATGGCCCAACCGGTGACCCGAGTAAAGAGGGCAACAGCTCCTCTGATGACAGTGATTCAGACTCCGATAGCGATTCGGATGATTCAGATTCCGATGACGGTGACTCAGATGAGTCCTCTGACGAGGATGACTCCGCAGGAGACAACGACTAGTGTCTAGGACCATAAGCTGGCCGTATCGGATAGTTTCCGGTGCGGCCAGACTTTTCACTGCGGGAACCATCGCTGCGGCAGCGGCCACTATTTTTGGTCTTGTAAGTGCCCGTCAATTTGGGGTCCGCTACGAAACCCTTCGGCTATTACCAGCAGGATCTGCTCCATTTCGCATTTTGCACATTGGCGATATGCATCTTGTCCATGGTGACCGCGGTAAGGTCGATTTTGTTCGCAGCCTGGCGAGTCTCCAACCGGATTTTGTCATCAATACCGGAGACAACCCGGGTGGTCTGGATGCGGTAGATGATGTTATCGACGCCGTAGAACCCCTGCTTGAGATACCCGGTGTGTTTGTTCCTGGCTCCAATGACTTTTATGGTCCCCGACCGGCTAATCCGCTCCGGTATCTGCGAGCCCCCTCCGATATCGACAGCATCGAAGAACTCCGCCAAACTATTGATGTCAAAACGATTTTTAAAGCGTTCACCGAATACGGGCAATGGCACAGAGCCGGCAACAGATCACTAGTGTTATCCGCACGCCAGGACCTTACGCTACATTTTGCAGGGACCCACGACGCCCATATGCAGGCTGATGCGTGGCCAGGTTTCGGCGAGTCTGCTTCAGGAGCGCACTTGCGCATCGCAGTTACGCATGCCCCATATCGTCGGGTTTTAGATGCGGCTATTGCCGATGGCGCAGATCTGGTATTTGCCGGGCATACTCACGGCGGGCAAGTAGCACTACCCCACTACGGTGCCATTGTGACCAACTGTGATTTACCCACCGGCCTTGCCGCCGCTCTATTTGACTGGCGGGCCGGTGGCAACACCGGTACGGTCAATGTGACCGCCGGGATTGGCACCTCGCCAACCATGCCACTGCGTACCTTTTGCCCGCCCGAGGCCGTGGTCGTTGATCTGGTGGCCGGCTAGCTGAATGACCGACCAGTCAGACGACGGTATGCGGAACGAT
Source organism: Candidatus Yaniella excrementigallinarum (assembly GCA_019113675.1). Lineage (GTDB taxonomy): Bacteria > Actinomycetota > Actinomycetes > Actinomycetales > Micrococcaceae > Yaniella > Yaniella excrementigallinarum. The sequence continues at coordinate 13,799 of DXHA01000033.1, read as the reverse complement.
AACGTTGGGCGGTGTGCTCCACAACGTCGTCGGGCAGTACTGGCGGTGGCGTATCGGAGGCTTTATCCCAACCAGACGCCGCCGAAGCCAACCAATCGCGCACAAACTGTTTGTCAAAGGAGTCCTGGGCCTGGCCGGGCTGATACGTTGCAGCGTCCCAGAACCGCGACGAATCTGGAGTGAGCACTTCATCGCCCAGCGTGATAACCCCGTGTTCATCCAATCCGTATTCGACTTTAGTATCGGCCAGGATAATACCGGATTCTCGAGCGATGCGTTCTGCAGTTATGTACAACTGCAGGGTTTTATCGCGGATGGCTTCGGCTGTGTCTGAGCCGATACGTGCAGTCATTTCCGCGAAACTGATATTTTCATCATGGTCCCCCACCGCCGCTTTAGCAGACGGTGTAAAGATTGCCGGTTCAAGTTTTGAACCGTCTTCTAACCCGGTGGGCAATTGGATGCCGGTGACTGTTCCATTCTGGCGATATTCAGCAAGCCCGGAACCGGTCAGATAACCGCGGGCAATGGCCTCAATAGGAAGCATCTCTAAGCGTTTTACAATCATTGCCCGGCCTGCAACAGCAGCAGGTACATCGGTCGATACCACGTGATTGGGCAGTTGGAACTCATCAGCCAACCGATCAAACCACCACAGCGATAGTTGGGTGAGAATCTTCCCTTTTTCTGGGATGCCAGGAGCCAGAATGTGATCAAAGGCTGAGATTCGGTCGGTGGCAACCACCAGCAAAGTTGCTGATGTTCCGGGGCTAGATTCTTCTGGCTCATAAAGGTTGCGCACCTTGCCAGAGTAGATATGACGCCATCCGGGAAGGGCTAATGCAGTATCGGTCATGACGCTACGCTCCTGGGATGCTGATCTGCCCGTTGATGGCTCGCTGTGCGATATCGGTACGATAATGCCCATTGGGCACCTCGATCTGACCTACGGCATCATAGGCTTTTTGCTGGGCGGTAGCTAAGTCCTCACCGGTAGCCACCACGGTTAACAACCGGCCACCGGATGCAGTAAAGTCACCGGTTTCTCCCGATGTGGTACCAGCGTGTAATACGGCAACGTCTTCGAGTTTGGCAGCTTGGGCAACGCCGTTAATTTGAGCGCCAGTTTTCGGAGCGTTTGGGTACCCTTCGGAGGCAACAACCACGCCAACAGCGGCCTCGTCGTCGAAGGTAATGGTCGGAAAAGTGGTGCGTAGTTTGCCATCGGCAGCGGCTTTGAGCAACTGTCCCAATGGTGTCTGCAGCCGGGCCAGGACCACCTGGGTTTCGGGGTCACCAAAGCGTGCATTGAATTCAATGACTTGAATACCGCGTTTAGTCACCGCCAGGCCGCAATACAAAACACCGGTAAACGGAATGCCACGGTCGGCCATTTCTTTGAGCACCGGTCCGGCGACCTGTTCCATAACATCATCGATGAACCCTTCCGGCAACCAATCCAACGGGGTGTAGGCACCCATCCCACCGGTGTTGGGGCCCTGATCGTTATCAAGGACACGTTTGAAATCTTGGGCCGGTGACATGGCTACCCCGTGGGTGCCATCGGCGATGACGAAGACCGATACTTCGGGGCCTTCAAGATATTCTTCGACTAATACCGGGTCACCGCCGGCGATGATCGCATCACCGTGGGCAATAGCTTCGTTACGATCCGATGTGACAATTACGCCCTTACCCGCCGCCAGGCCGTCATCTTTGACAACATATGGTGCACCAAAGCTCTCTAAAGCCGATTCCAGCTGCTCACGGTCTGTGACGGTATGGGCCTGGCCGGTGGGTACACCGGCAGCTTGCATAATCTCTTTGGCAAAGGCTTTAGAGGATTCAAGTCTGGCAGCCTGCTGGGTTGGACCAAACACCGCAAAACCAGCTTCCTGCAACGCATCGGTGACACCGGCGGCTAATATGGCTTCAGGCCCGACGATGATCAAGTCCGGCTGTAGCTGTTCACAAAGCTCCACCACCTGTTGGGGTGACGAGACGTCAATCGGGTAGACGGGAACTTCTTTGGCAATACCGGCGTTTCCGGGCGCGCAGCGCACCTCAGAAACCAGTGGATCGGCACGAAGGGCTTGCACAATTGCATGTTCGCGGCCACCTGGGCCTAAGACTAGAGTTTTCACGTCTCTAAGCGTAGTCGGTTTAGCGGTGTTCTTGGCCGGTATGTCTGAATTCGCCCAGTGGATTCCAGTAGACTCCACCACATGGCTTTTCAACGACATCACCTGCCCTATGGTCAGGGCCCAGGTCTGCCACGCTGGTTACGGATGCTCTACCTGTGGTTGCTGGTCACATTGGGGGCCACTTTTGTCTCCTGGGTCGGTTTTCGAGCCTTTGTGGGTGCCACCCGCGGGGATATTATTCCAGCGTTAATTTCCTTGGCTATCGGTGTGGTTGCCGGAAGTATTACCACCTGGGCTATCTACCGGCGAAAGCCCAAACGTTAGGAGACCGTAATGTCCGGACCCATCAGAGCCAACGACGTCGATCAACTGGCCACCGCCAGCAGAAACGGATTTGTTGAGAACAGGTTTTTTGGCTCCGCCGTCGTCGTGGATTCTAGCGGGGTCATCATTGCCGGTGCCGGGGACCCAGCGGCGGGAGTCTATGCCCGGTCGGCGTTGAAACCGTTGCAGGCAATTGCCTCGCTTCGATGCGGGGCTGATATATCGGGGGCTCAACTGGCGTTGGCCACCGGTTCGCATATCGGTTCACCCTGGCATCAGCAAACCGCCGCGGATACCCTGGCACAGGTTGGACTAAGTACCGAAGATCTGCAGTGCACCGCTGTTATGCCGCAATCGGCCTCTCAGGTTGCAGCCGCAGCCCTGGAGATGGCGCCGATACCACTGGAACGCAGTCGGCTGGCACATAACTGTTCGGGTAAACACGCCGGGTTCTTAGCGGCCACGGTAGGCGCGGGTGCGGATCCTGCAGACTATCTAGCCGATAACAACCCGGTGCAAACCGAAGTCATCAAGGTTTTAGAACAATACTGCGAAACTTCTATTACCCATGTGGGCGTGGATGGTTGCGGTGCACCGACCCCGGTTCTATCGCTTGCTGCATTGGCCCGCGGATTTGGCAAACTTGGCCGTGCCGGCCACGACCGGCACGCCGAGCTGCCCGCAGCTATGGTGACCCGTGCGATGCTGGAATATCCTACGGCTGTGCAGGGAAACAATCGGCCAGATACCGTGGTGTTAGATTTGCTGGGGCTGGTCACTAAAACAGGCGCCGATGGGGTGTTAGCAATGGCAGCACCGGATGGCACCGCAGTTGCGGTATCAATGATCGACTCCACGCACCGGGCAACCCATTTGATCGCGCTGGTGCTGCTAGCCCAATACGCACCGGATGCGCTGAGCTTGCAGGACATGAGTGAAGTCATTGAACGGTTTGTGCCACCGATATATGGCGGCAATCAAGCCGTTGGCAGCATCAAATTAGCTCCCGCGATCCTCCGGTTACTTCAGTAGCATGCAAGCAGGTGGTGATATTGATGGCCCGACGCAAAATTGACGTGACTGCCGGAATTGCTGCGGTGCGCCAATGGGCAGCTGATCCACAGTCGGCACCTCGAGCTGTGCGTGCCCGGGCTGTCCGGTATTCGTTAGAAGAACTGGCCAATCTGGCACCGGGACGTTCGGTGGAGGTTCGAGTACCGCCATTTGGTGTCACCCAAATACTGGAAGGCACCACACATACTCGCGGCACCCCCGGGGCCGTGGTTGAAACCGATGCCGCCACGTGGTTGGCGCTGGTGGTCGGGCAACTAGACTGGGCTGTGGCAGTCGATTCCGGCAATGTGGTGGCTTCCGGGCAGCGAACAGATTTGTCTGAGCTGTTACCGTTAGTCAAACTGTGACGTGTCGCCACGTTCTATCGGTGTCTTCAAAGGGCTACATGCTGGTCGTGAGTGACTGCCGCAAGACGCGCTAGACTAAGGGCATTATGGCTGACAGTAGACTCAATGAGCATCCCAACAACGACGCCGAATCCAACAGCACCCCACCGTATGAAATGGTGTACCGTCGCGCCCCGATCATTACCCCATTTTTGGTTACCGGAGGCATTTTCGGTGTTCTGGTGGCCTTCATCTGGGGAGGATTTGCCGGTGGAACAGAGGACTACACCCAATTTCAGACGGTCTCATTTTTTTCAATTGCATTTGCCATTATTGGGATGGCAATCGGTGCTCTCGTCTGGCTGATGCTGGATCGACGATCCAAAAGCAACACGGCCACCATGTATGCTAAACGGACCCAAGACCCGGATGCCGCAGATGTTGCCGTGTCAGAAGACGACTACTCCCAGTGGTCACAGTTTCAGCAAAAACAGCGCATCGAGCAGTCGCGCCGTGAGCAATTGGAGCAGGCCAAAGCCAAGGCCGAAGCAGAAAAACACAACAAACGGAAATAGTTGATGAACCAAGACTTTTTGCACGATTCACCCAAGGATGCCTGCGGGGTATTCGGAGTGTGGGCCCCCGGTGAAGAGGTCTCCAAACTGACCTACTACGGCCTATTTTCCCTCCAACATCGCGGCCAAGAATCCGCCGGGATCGCGGTATCCACTGGACAACGCATCTCCGTTTATAAAGACATCGGCCTGGTGTCACAAGTTTTTGATGAGACCACCTTGTCTTCGTTAACCGGCCACATCGCTATCGGGCACTGCCGGTATGGTTCCCATGGTGCCGATGAGTGGCACTTTGCCCAACCAACGTTGGGAGCCACCGCCGACGATGGCACCGTTGCATTAGGCATGAACGGTGCCTTGACGAATCGCGATGAAATCAAAACGCTAATTGCCCAACGCTTCGGTGAAATCGATTCGGGCGAAATGGCCCAGGGCAACACCTCCGATACCGCGCTCATCACTACCCTTCTGCACGGTCAGGGTGAAGCCTCACTTGATGAAACGGCACCAGAGATTTTTGCTGCACTTGAAGGTGCGTTTTCGATCGTGATGATGTCCGAAAATACGCTGTATGCAGCACGGGACCGCCACGCTTTCCGCCCCCTGGTATTGGGTCGCTTAGCAAACGGTTGGGTGGTCGCCTCTGAACAGGCCGCCCTGGCAACCACCGGGGCCACCTTCATCCGGGAAATCGCTCCCGGTGAGATGCTTGCCATTGACGCCGACGGCGTTCGCTCTACGCGCTTTGCCAGTTCGAAATTGGCCCGCTGTATTTTTGAATACGTCTACGTTGCCCGTCCTGACGCGGCCATCAACGGCCGCAGCGTATACGAATCAAGATTGGAAATGGGCCGGCAGTTAGCCCAAGAAAACACCGCCGAAGCCGATGTAGTAGTTCCGGTGCCCGACTCTGGGACACCAGCGGCCATCGGCTACGCCGAAGAATCCGGGATCCCATTGGGCAATGGGTTTGTGAAGAACTCTTATGTGGGTCGTACGTTCATTAAACCTTCACAAACCTTGCGCCAACTAGGCATCCGATTGAAGCTCAACGTGCAACCATCGGTGGTGGCGGGCAAATCAGTCATCGTTGTCGATGACTCGATTGTGCGAGGTAACACTCAACGTCAAGTTGTGGCAATGCTCCGTGCTGCCGGAGCTCGCGAAGTGCACGTAAAAATATCTTCACCGCCGGTTAAATGGCCGTGCTTTTATGGTATCGACTTCGCTACCCGCGCTGAATTAATCGCCACCGGGGCCGGGCTTGAAGAAATCCGCACTTCTGTTGGCGCCGATTCGCTGGCCTATATTTCGTTAGAAGGTACCATCGCGGCGACACAACAGGATGAACAAACCCTGTGTACCGCTTGTTTCTCAGGCAACTACCCCACCGATGTCCCCCAGCTGACCAAAGACAGGAAATAACGTGACTGACGAACAACAGACCCAGCCGATCACTTACGCAGCTGCCGGGGTCGATGTGCAGGCCGGTGACCAGGCCGTGGACCTGATGAAGTCCGCGGTCGCCGCAACACACAGCAGCCGTGTGCTCGGCGGCTTTGGTGGTTTTGCGGGCATGTGGGATGCTACACCACTGACCAGCTACCGTCGTCCCGTGCTCACTACCTCAACCGATGGGGTGGGAACCAAAGTTGCCATTGCCCAAGCCATGGATGTGCACGACACCATCGGTCAAGACCTGGTGGGCATGGTGGTTGATGACATCGTGGTGGTAGGGGCCAAACCCTTATTTATGACCGACTACATCGCAACCGGTAAAGTCGTCGCCAACCGGGTCGCAGATATTGTGCGCGGTATTGCCAACGGCTGCCAGCTGGCCGATACAGCCCTGATCGGCGGCGAAACAGCAGAGCATCCTGGACTATTAGCCCAGGATGAATACGATGTCGCAGGTGCTGTGACCGGCGTAGTGGAAGCAGGCCAAATCCTGGGCCCCGAACGGGTACGTGACGGCGATGTCGTTATTGCCATGGAGTCTTCCGGGGCGCATTCCAACGGCTATTCGCTCTTACGTTCAATTGTGGCCGCACAGCATTGGCAGTGGGATGACTACATTGCAGAATTCGGACGGACACTGGGCGAAGAGCTGCTGGAACCCACACGGATTTATGCCAAAACCTGTTTGGGACTCATCGACCATCTCAACAACGACGGCGACTTCGCTCTCCGCGGGTTCTCTCACGTCACCGGCGGTGGTTTGGCTGCAAATCTGGCCCGTGTCCTACCGCAAGGGTTGATGGCCACCATTGACCGTTCAACGTGGGCTTTACCACCGGTATTTGCTGTTATGGCCCAAGCCGGCAGGGTTCCTCAAGCCGATTTGGAACGCACACTCAACTTAGGGGTTGGAATGGTTGCCGTGGTGGCATCACAGGCGGCAGAATCAGCACTGACCTGGTTGAATACCCAGGGAATGACGTCGTGGCAGATTGGTGAAGTTGGACCCCTGCTCGAAGACGCACACGCTAGCGGCGAGGATTTCATCCAGGGTGCCAAAGGGGTCGACGGCGGTGGCGTACTGATGCATGGTAGGTATGCTGACCTGTAGAGGAGTTTGACAATGGCATCACTGGTAGCGGTCACCATAGAAAATGCAATTGCCACTGTGACGCTGCACAATGCAGCCAAGATGGGGGCCTTATCCATGGCCGCAATGCGCGAGTTGACCACCGCATTCGCCGATATTGGTCAGCGTGATGACATTCATGTGGTTATTCTTGCTTCGGAAGGCAAGGTATTTTCTGCGGGCCATGATCTTGCTGAGATACGCGGCGCGGACGAACCAACTCAGCAACAGATTTTTGCTACCTGTGCCCAACTGATGCTGACCATTCAATCAATTGCCCAGCCGGTGATCGCCAAAGTGCACGGGTTAGCAACAGCCGCCGGATGCCAACTGGCGGCAACATGCGATCTTGCAGTTGCCGCCACATCTGCACGGTTTGCCACCCCGGGTGTACGCATCGGCTTATTCTGTTCAACACCAATGGTTGCACTCAGTCGTGCGGTCAACCGCAAAATGGCCATGCGAATGTTACTTACCGGAGAAGCCATCAGCGCCGAAGATGCTCTGGCGCACGGATTAGTTTCGCATGTGGTACCCGACGACGAGTTGGACTCCACCGTATCGGCTGTTGCCCAACAGGTTGCCAGTGCCTCGGCAGCAACCGTAGCCATTGGCAAACGGGCGTTTTATGAACAGCTAGAACTGTCGACCGAGCAAGCCTATGCCAAGATGTCCGATGTTATGGCCACCAACGCTGTTATGCATGACGCGCAAGAAGGTATCGGAGCATTTTTGGAAAAACGTGACCCAGTATGGCGACACCGCCAAGCCTAATGCCGTCGTGCCACAGCCACCGGCCGACCAGCTAGCTATCAAGCTGACGTAGGGTGGTTTTGCGGATCTTTCCTGTGGATGATCGTGGTAGTTCTTCGATTAGGTAGAACGCATCGGGTACTTTGAATCCAGCCAACTCTGACCGACAAAGTTCACGAAGTTGTTCTAAATCAAGATCCCCGTTGGCTACCACATAGGCGACCGGACGTTCACCCCAACGCTCATCGGCAATACCAATGACCGCGGCATCAGCCACCGCAGGATGGGAATGCAATATTCCTTCAATCTCGATGGATGAGATATTCTCGCCACCGGAAATAATAATGTCTTTGAGCCGGTCCATTAGCTGAATATACCCGTCAGGATGTTGCACACCGATATCGCCGGTATGAAACCAACCACCGGCAAACGCCTCATCGGTAGCTGCTTCGTTTTGGTAATACCCGGCCATCACACCATTGCCCCGAATAACCACTTCGCCTTGCGATACACCATCGGCGGGCAGTTGGTTGCCGTCAGGATCTACAACTGCAACCTGAGAGTTCTGCAACATGGGCACCCCCTGGCGTGCTAGTTGGCGAGCGCGCTGGGTGACGCTCAGCTGAGCCCAATGATCCTGTGGTTCATTGATGGTGGCCGGACCATATGTTTCCGTCAAACCATAGACATGCACCGGAGTGATCCCCAAGTTTTCCAAGCCCTCAATAACCGAAGGCGGCGGTGCAGAAGCTGCCGTAATCAAACGCGCGGGACTATCGAGAGTATGTGCACGCTCGGCTTCGATAATCGATGCCGCAACAATCGGTGCACCACATAAATGGGTGACCCCTTCTTGTTCGAAAGCGTCCCAGATTGCGTCCTGCCGTACCGCACGCAAGCAAATATGCGTCGAAGCAGTCGCAGTGGCACCCCATGTCATAGTCCAACCATTGCAGTGGAACATCGGTAGTGTCCACAAATATTTCGATGCCCCATCGAGACGGTAATGCTGAGTATTACCTAATGCCGAAAGGTACGCACCGCGGTGAGTGTACAGCACCCCTTTGGGCGGGCCTGTGGTACCCGAGGTGTAATTCAAGGTGATGGCAGCAAGTTCATCAGCCACGCTATAACTGAACGTATTTTCGGTTGTCTGTTCTCCTGCTGCAGCAAGAAAATCCGTGTAGGTCGGCAATGTTTCGGTTGGTGCAACACCAAACTCTTTATCGATCAGTTCAATCACGGCCGGCGGGCTCTCTAGGCTAGCAGCCGCATCGGCAACTACCCCGGCAACCTCGGAGTCGACAAAGACAATCTGTGATCGTGCGTGTTCAAAAATATAGCTGAATTCCCGACCGGCAAGCCGAGGGTTCAGTGGGTTCAACACGGCACCAATGAGCGGGACCGCATAGTGTGCCACTAACATTTCTGGAGTATTAGGTGCCACGAAGCTGACTACCTGACCAGGTTCAACAGTTTTGGCTAATGCTCGGGCTAACTGTTGCACTTCAGCCTCAAAATCGGCATACGTGCTACGACGAGAGCCATACACCACGGCTTCACGCTCCGGAAAAGTCGTAGCACTGCGCTCCAAAAAGGCCAGCGGGGTCAGTGGTTCATGGCTGGCCGGAGACGCCGTTGTGCTGATTATGTGAGAAGTCGTCACAGTTGTCCATCCTTGCATCGGAGATTGCGTTATTCGTGTTACCATTATGCATGCTAGCCATTGGTTCTGTGGGATGCATCTCCAATGAAGATGCATCCGGTCACATCACGGCGATAACGCCACAGCACGTGGGGCAGCCCGTCTGTACGACAGGCTGCCCCACGTGGCTATATTGAATGAACTACGGTACTATCCCACCTCGATTGCTAAAGCAGCTGAGCGCAGCAGCTCAGTGCCGGACTGCTCTACTTGTAAGCCGTCAGCAGTTTCAACAAGAACTACACCAAAGTCACGTTCTGCGGCTTCTTTAGTGGTGAAGCCATCGAGCACGTCTGACAGTACTTTCTGAGCATCGCGTTTGAAGGGGTTACCGAAGCCACCACCGGAAGGCACCGTGATCTGTACCGAATCCCCGGCGACCAACTGTCGTCCGGTGACTTTCGACGGCCATGATTCTTCACCATCACGTCCAGGATTTTTTACGATAGAGGCGTTCAACCCGTCGTGGCCACCGTAGGCACCCCACGGTGCATCAGATTCATGGCGTTCGCCCTCACAGGTAATCATGGTGTCGGTCAGGAACGTGTTTTCCCGTACAATACCAATGCCACCGCGGTATTCGCCTGCTGCTGCAGGGTCCTCGCGCAATTCATAACGGTCCGTGCGCATTGGGAAGCGCCATTCGAGCTCTTCGATCGGATTGTTACGCGTATTGGCGATTAGGTTATCCACCGAGTCTGGTCCGTCAGAATCCTGGCGTGCCCCGTAGGAGCCTTCATTGACTTCAAGATAAACCCAGTATTCGCCGGCTTCGGCGTTCCATCCCGAATACGACATGAAGTGAATATGCGCCGAGTTACCTGCGGTAACACGTTCTGGGATGACGGGCGATAGAGCCTTGAGTGCAAGGTCCACAGCGCGTTGAACCTGTGAGAACCGTGAGAATGTAGCAGCAGGATACGTTGGGTTAAAGATCGTGCCCTCTGGCGCGATGACTTTCAGCGGTTTGAGCATCCCTTCGTTTTGTGGCACAAATACTGGGAAGGTCTTTTCGTCCAAGAAAATCATGCGGGTAATAAAGGTAAAGGCCGAAACAGTTGTCCCCTCAAAAGCACAGTTATATGCAGTTGGGACTTGCGCAGCCGAACCAGTCAGGTCGTACGTGATCTCATCACCGTCGACGATGACTTTGACGGCAATGGGCAGTTTCTCACCGTAGTTTCTACCGTCATCATCCAAGTAACCGATGTCGGTTTCATACACACCGTCGGGTATCTTGGCGATCTCTTGACGAAGCATGCGTTCCGAGTAATTTATCCAAGATTTACCGGCATCTTCCACAGCCTGCAAACCATACCGTTCAATCAGCGATAAATACCGGGTGCTGGCCAGATCGCAGGCAGCAATCATGGCTTGGAAGTCGCCCTCATTGGAAGTTGGTGTCCGAGTGTTATTTAGGATGTGGCGAATTAGTGATTCCTGACGCACACCCTTTTCATAGACCTTGACAGCACGAAAGATGGTGCCTTCTGACTGCACATCTTGAATATCGACCATTAGACCCGAGTAGGCACCGCCATTATCGATGAGCTGTCCGGACGCTCCGGAGAAACCAACTAACTCGCGATCGTGGAAAATAGGTTGGATAATGGCCACATCAGGTGAGTGTGTGGCGCCCAGGTATGGGTCGTTGTGTAAAATCACATCGCCTTCTTGGATGTCATCACCCAACACAGAAATCACACCACGGACAATCTTGGGCATCGATCCCATGAACATTGGCGTCGAGTCGGATTCTGCTAGCACGTTACCGTGGCGATCAAAGAGCCCCGCCCCAAGATCTTCGGATTCACGAATAATTGACGAATAGGCCATACGGAATAGCACCGAAGCCATTTCCTTGGCAGCCGAGTTTAGTGCACCACCAATGACACGCATCAAAATTGGTGTGGCCAGTTTTTCTTCGGTTTCTGTGGCCGAAGGGCAGGCAATAGAAAGGTTGCCAGCGTCATCGACGACCCCGGTGAACCCTGGCGGCACAACAACCGTGGAGTCATACTGTTCCATGATCACCGGTCCAGCAAACTCCGTGCCCACACCGAGTTTCTCGCGATCATAGAATCCGGTATCAATGGTGGTTGGTTTGCCTTGGACGTCAAAGGTGACCGGGCGTGTCTCAATCAGGGCATCTTCAAGACTACCGGTAGTGTTCGGCAATGGTGTTGGCAATTCGTCCATGACAACCGAGGCATCGACACGAATGTTGATGACTTCCATGACGCCGTCTTCGAACTGGTGCCCGAATTCTTCCAGGTGTGCAGCATGGAACGATTTTTCCACATCAGCCAACCACTGGTCATCAATTTCCCCTTTAGGAACAGCAAATCGGACTTCATATCCCTGTCCCTCGTATCGGGCGTCAGCTAGCCACCGTATTTTCCGCCGGCTATGCTCTGTATTTGCCGCATCCAATCGATTTACGGCTTGAGCTTCGAGGTGTTCGTATGAACGTTGAATCGCTTTAGGATCTACTCGGTCAAACTTGAAGCGTTCAGTGGCAACGTATTCATAGCTTTCATCAGTTGCTAATAAACCGATCGCTGCAATAATGCCGGGGTTGGCGGGAACCAGAACGTTAGGCACTTCGAGTTCGGAAGCGATTTCACAGGCAAATAATGCACCGGCTCCCCCGGCGGCAACTAAGGAGAAATCTCGGGGGTCATAACCACGACGCACCGAGTTCTGCTCGATAGCCTGGGTCATACCAAATTTCTGGATTTGAAGTGCACCAATAGCGGCTTCTTCGGCAGTCATATTCATAGTGCTGCCCAGCTCGTTGAACACCTCGCGTGCGGCCTTTAGGTCCAAGTCCATCCCCGAACCGGCAAGGGTCCGTCCTGGCCGCATTCTGCCTAAAAAAGCTTGCGCATCGGTCGAGGTGGGTTCCGTTCCGCCGCGCCCATAACAGACCGGTCCCGGATGTGCCCCTGCAGATTGCGGTCCTACCCGAAACACCCCGCCGGCATCCTCAAAAGCGATCGATCCGCCACCGGCACCGATGGTGTCGACATCAACCATGGGGATCATTGCCTGGTAGTCACCAATCTTGGTATCTAGCAGGTGGCGCATGCGAAGCTCACCCTCGTAAGCAACACCGATATCAGCGGATGTGCCGCCGATGTCTAAGGTGACGACGTTATCGTAACCGGATTGTTCTGCTGCCCACATGCCACCGATAAGTCCACCTACCGGACCTGACATCATAAGGGAAACGGGACGGCAGGCGGCATCGGCAATGGGAATCATTCCGCCGGACGACTGCATCATCAAAATCTCGTGTTTGAAACCCAGTCGCTTAGCTTCTGACTGCAGCCTGCCCAGGTAGCGGGACACCCTTGGTCCCACATAAGCATTCAACGCGGTTGTGGAGAAACGCTCGTATTCACGATACAGGGGAACGATATCCGAAGATAGTGATAGATAGGCTTCTGGAAATTCTTCCTGGACAATTTCACCAACGCGCTGTTCGTGGGTCGGATTGAGATAAGAGTGGAGCAAACATACGGCTATAGCCTCGACTCCTGCAGCCTTGAGCTCTTGGACCCGCCCCCGAACCTCATTTTCATCTAGTTCAACGAGGATGTCGCCGTGGGGTGCGGTAACGCGTTCTTTAATTGTTAGCCGATGACGACGCTTTACCAACGGCTGGGTCTGCCATGGCATATCTTGTTGCAGCGAGAAGTTGTACGGCTTTTTATGCCGTGCGATGTGTAAGATGTCTCGGAAACCCTTTGTGGTGATCATTCCAACTTCGGCACCTTTGTGGGTGAGTGCGGTGTTGGTCGGGACGGTAGTACCATGGACAAGTTGATCGATTTCAGACAGTGGCACATCAGCTTTGTCACTGAGTCGTACCAAACCATCAAGAACTGCTTGGGATGGGTCGTCCGGGGTGGACGGGACTTTTTCGACAACGCTTACGCGCTGTTCATCATCTAGATAATAGAGGTCAGTGAAAGTTCCACCAACGTCGACGCCGATTCTCTTCATGAGGATTCCTTTCGTCTGAGGCATAGCATCGAGCGTGGGTTATCACACGCCAGAACTGTGATGCTGCTCACATAGCAATCTAGTTGCTGGACTAGCAACACGCAATAGTTTTCTGAAAAAACTTCAAATTGTTTTTGCGAATCTAATATCAGCGGACGACGTCGCGCGATTCGGCAGCGTTTCGCCAATAGTCAAAAAATTCACAGCTGGAGTCGACGAATAAGCTTGACCTCAAAACCGTGAAAAATTTGTAAGCTACTGCACGGTACGATAGAACAGCTTCGGCCTACAGTGAGGTGG
>DXHA01000032.1 GCA_019113675.1 Candidatus Yaniella excrementigallinarum | reverse complement strand
CAGTTTCCGGGCCTCGAGCTCTTCGACCACAATTGTGTTGTGGCCGCATACCAGACACGTTTGACCCTGCCGCTTATATACATAATTGGCATGGTCGGGCCACGCCTGCTCCAGTGGGATGCCAGGTCGGTGTTCCGGTTCGGTGGTGATAATTCGGCCGGTTTCTACGCCAATGCCCAACAGGTGAACTTGGTCATGCCACAGCCGCTCATGGGTACAATGGTCCAGCGCATTGGCCGAGGTGTGCGGGTTGAGCTGCAGCCGGAATAACCCCTCGGCCCGGTAAATATTGCCAATCCCGCCGATAACCTTCTGATCCATCAGAATCGCTGCGATACGACGTCGTGTTTTGGCTGCGACGTCATAGAAACGTTGCGGGTCGGCATCATCACGCAGCGGGTCAGGACCAATCGAGTCAATGACCTGTTGAGCCTCCGTAAGCGTAAGTGTTCGACAGATGGCGGCACCCACTAGGTCCGCCCAGGAATGCTCCCCGATCAGGCGCACCCGCGTGGTGGGTCGCGGTGCGGTCAGTTCCATGGCGCCGTCGTGGTGGTCTTCTTGTTCCCCGATTTTGCGCGGGGCCCCGATAGACGACTGCTGTTGGCCACCAAAAGTCCAGGCCCCGTACATACCCAAGTGCACATTGAGCACCAAATCATTGTCGAAGTATAGAAACCAGTGCTTACCGTATGCTTGGGAAGCCACAGCACGGTGCCCGTTGAGCAATTTGGCCCCGTCGGTGAAGCGACCTTGCGGGGAGGATACCTGCAGTTGCTGGGGTATAAAGACCTCTTGGAAGTGGTGAGCAATGCGATGAATGGAGTGACCTTCAGGCATTAAGGCTTGGCGATCCCCTCGGAACCCAATTCAACCCCGGCGATTTTGCCGGTGGTCTCATAGGCCTCGATCTGGCCGATGCGCCGGGCGTGACGGATCTCACCGGACCATTGCGCCGTCAAAAATGCTTCAATAATTTTCAGTGCCTCGGCCGGTTCGTGCTGGCGGCCACCCACCGCCACAACCTGGGCGTTATTATGTTCGCGAGCCAGTTGCGCGGTGGAAACATTCCAGGCCAGAGCTGCACGGATGCCGGTGACTTTGTTAGCTGCCATCTGTTCGCCATTGCCCGAACCACCCAGCACAATGCCCAGGGAATCCTGACCGGCAGCCCGCTCAGTGGCCACGGCCATGGCAGCATTAATGCAAAAGCCAGGATAGTCGTCTTGGGCATCATATTCTTGTGGACCGTGATCAATCATCTGGTAGCCGGCCGCAGAAAGCTGTTCAATAAGATACTGGGCCAGTTCCAAACCAGCATGATCGGTAGCGATGTGAACGCGCACGTAAGCTCCTCGTCGTCAAAATTATTGGCACCAGCTTAGTCCGGCTTTAACTCTGTGCGAGATTGGTGAAACAATGGTGACAGTCTTTTGAAAGGAACCTGCATGTCCAAAACACACACCATCACCCGCCATGAGGCTCAACTTCGGGCCGCCGCACTGGACGTGCAGCACTACCAGCTTCACCTTGATGTTACCGACGACGCCGAATTTACCGTGCGCGCCGTCGTCACCTTTACTGCAGACCAGGCCGTTGGCCAGGACACGTTTATTGACCTATTGGGCCACCGAGTGCACTCGGCGCAATTGAATGGCCATGATGTTGATTATGACGGCGCGCGATTGAATTTAGCTGATTTGCAGGCCCAAAATGAGCTGGTGGTGCATTCATCAGCACCGTATTCGACTACCGGGGAGGGTTTACACCGGTTCGTTGATCCATTCGATGAAGCCGAGTATTTGTATTCACAGTGTGAGCCCGCCGATGCCCGCCGCATCTTTCCGGTCTTTGAACAACCGGATCTTAAGGCAACCTTTGGCCTGGAAGTTACCGCCCCGGCGCACTGGTCGGTGTTGTCCAATGAGCCCGGTGCACAGCGTGTTGACGGTGACGTTGCCCACTGGGAGTTTGCCAACACCCCGCTGATGTCCTCCTACCTATTTGCTCTGATTGCCGGTGAATACGTTGAGGTGGCCGCCGGGTCGTGGGATGAGCGTGTGCCGCTGGGTATTTGGGCCCGCAAATCTTTGGCCAAATTCGTTGACGCTGACCAAATGTTGGAGATCACCCGGGCGGGTTTTGCCTTTTATGAACGCAATTTTGGCGTCGAGTATCCGTTTACCAAATACGATCAAATTTTTGTGCCCGAATTCAATGCCGGCGCGATGGAAAACGTGGGTGCGGTAACCATCACCGAAGATTATGTGTTCCGTGCACCGGTCCCCCAGGCCACGGTGCAACGCCGTGCCATCACGATTTTGCACGAGCTAGCGCACATGTGGTTTGGCGATTTGGTAACTATGCGCTGGTGGGACGACCTGTGGCTTAATGAGTCCTTTGCCGAGTTTGTTTCGCATTTGGCCGCCATGGAAGCCGGCTTCGAAGCTGCTTGGACCACGTTCAACGCCGTCGAAAAAACTTGGGCTTACCGCCAAGATCAGCTCTCGACCACCCACCCGGTGATCGCCGATATGGTCGATCTCGATGCGGTGGCCGTCAATTTTGACGGTATTACCTACGCCAAGGGTGCCTCGGTTTTACGTCAACTGGTGGCTTGGGTTGGCACCGAAAACTTCATGGCCGGGGTGCGTAGTTATTTTGCCGAATATGCTTGGTCAAACACCGAGTTCTCGGATTTGCTGCGACATTTATCCCAGGCTTCAGGCCGCGAACTTTCTGACTGGGCTCAACAGTGGTTACATACCACCGGTGTGACGACCTTGTCCTGGCAACTCGATGACGACGAACTTACTATTTACCAGTCTGCCCCGGTGCGTAAACATCGGGTGGGCATCGGTTTTTATAATTTTGTTGACGGTCGGCTCACGCGAACCGATGCTACTGAACTTGACCTTCAGGAAGTCACCACCATAACCGTACCTGCGGCGTCGTTGGTTTTGGTTAATGACCAAGACCTGACCTATGCAAAATTGCGTCCCGACAATGCCTCGCTGCAACTGATCACCCAACACTTGGGCAGCCTGGATGATTCATTGACCCGCTCATTGCTGTGGGGCGCCGCGTGGGATCTGACCCGTGACGGCGAAGCTTCAGCCTCGTGGTTTTTGGATTTGATTCTGGAGCATGTGGCCGCCGAAACCGATTCCTCGGTGGTCTTTTCGCTGCTGCGTCAGGCCGCTACCGCACTTGACCAATTCGTACCCACCACTCAAGTTCAGCAGTCCCGCGAAGTTTTTGCCAAAGGTTTATGGCACCTGGCCGAGACCGCCGAGTCTGGCTCAGATGTGCAACTGCAACTGGTTCAGGCCTATATTCGTCACACCCGTGAAGCCACCGTGGTGGCTAAGTTGGCGCAACGTCGGGGGTTGGAAGGCTTTTCGGTTTCCACCGATATGGCTTGGTCTGCCTTGCAACGCCTCGTGGCCCTAAACGAAGCCGGCGAAACCGAGATCGCTGCCGCCCTTGCCGAAGATGACTCCTCGACCGGGTATCTAGCCGCCGTCAAAGCCCGTGCGATGATTCCGACCCCGGAGGCCAAAGCCAAAACGTGGCAGAACATTACCGGCGGGACACTGACCAACTTAGAGTTGCGCAACGCGGTGATGGGCTTCCACGACGTCCACGACCTCGCCCTGCTTGCGACCTATAACGCGGCATACTTCGACCAAATTAACGAGCTGTGGGCCGCCAGTAGTTTTGAAACCGCAGAAACGCTTGCCTTAGGGCTCTTCCCGATGTGGGCCATCACGGAGCAAACCGCTATGCAAACGTCGTCTGCCGCCCAGACGACGTCATACTCTGGTCTGAAACGCATTCTGACGGAATTGCACGACGACGTCCGCCGGGCCTTAGCCGCACGTGCGGCGTTCTAGTTTTCGGGCATGTCACACCCCCACGCTTCCGGGTTATCCGCACAGGTTTGGTCCACGTTTCTTGTAACCGCCCGATAAATTCTGATGTCGACGGGGTCTGCCTGTTGGGTGACGGTTGAGCTAACCTCTTGGACTTCTCCACCGTCCACCTGATAGGTTCCCTCAAATACCGTGGTAAGCGTCACGCTATATAGGCCAGTCTCCTGATACTGGTGGCTCGTATCAGTTTCGGTGTTAAATATTTCCACCGGATAGCCCGGCTGTTCGGTGACAAGGGTATCGCCGTCACCATAATCCCAGCGGTACTCTACGGGACTGGCTGTAATCGTAACTTCTTGGTCAAACATAGTTTGAGTTACCGTTTGCGGCTCGTGGTGGCTGGCGTAAAGATTTGTGTGAGCATTCTTCAGGCCCCACGGTCCCCTATCCGTTAGAATTTCCGGTGAATTAGGGATCAGCTCCAATAGGTCGGAACTAGTAATAGTAATCGTGACCGGTTCGCTTACAATCTGCGTTTGAGATTGTGGCGCTGGGGCTGCTGGAGCCGGAGCAGTCGGGGCTGCCGGGGCTGGTGCGGCACACTGACCAAAACTAGTGCCAAAATTCCCGTCAATGGTACAAATCGTTCGCAATACCGAACGGGCCCACTTCGCTCTTGGATCTACAGTCGCCTGCCGATTCGACGACCGCCCACCGCCGCCACCGTCAGAGTTTGTGCTGCGGTTTTGGTTAGGAGAATTCAACGTAGGATTCCTTCGGCTACGTGAAATAGGAGTCCCGGTTTCAGTCGAACGTCGGTCTACTTCGATTATCAGCGAGTCTTGATTGCTCATATCAGAAACATCCGATGAGGCAGTAGCTGTCGGCACATGAATAAGCGCACCGAGCATCAGCACGTGAAACACAATGAATGCTCGTATTAGCATCGGACGCGAAGCTCTCATTTGTCCTCCCAGTCGACGAGCTCTTCAACACCGATCCATTCAGCTCTCCAGTGCTGCGCTGTTCCATCAAATATCATCAACGCGTACCACTCAGTGGCATCGTCGCTGCCACTACTTTCCTGCGCGAGCTGACCGTCGCTACCATAAATGTCTATCGCAGGATCGGTTACGTAAAAAAGAACATCGGCGCTGGGAGCATCGTATCCCCCGTCAAAATCGGTCCAGACGTCTTTGATTTCGTTTCGGACTTCGCCGGAAGACACCGCCCACTGACCGTTTTTATAGGTTGCTTCCCAGTCTTCTATAAAATCGTGGCAGAAATCGCAGTTATCTGATGACACCAACTCAAGATTTTGAGTTTCTCCTGTTAGGCGTGCGAAATCAACAGCTTCCCAGAAATATTCGAGCGTGGCTTTGGCACCTTCTTCAGTGTTTTCGGTGGCCACGGCCGGCAAATTGGGTTCGGGCACGTTTTGGGCAGGCCCATCAGCTGAAGCCGGGATGTAATCGGTGGGGTCCACATCTAATGCATCAATGGTTTCGTCAAGCTGAACGTCGTCGTTGGTACACCCGGCCATGCACACAGTTACGGACAGTGCCGCCAAACTTGCAAAAATTCGTGCCAGGGCAGGCTGCTTCGATAAGGACATCAAGGCGCTTTCAATTGAGTGAAGAATTAGAGCTGTCACAACAAAGTAGCCTGTCGGAGCGGTGTAATCCAGGTCTCATCTGCAGGGTGGGGAAAAGTTCCACAATGTGTCGAGAACGTCGCAGTTATCCACATCGACGACGCCACGAGGAACAGGGCGAGAAATATTTAGCATGATGGACCCAGGTGAAAGGAGGCGACGTCCCGATGACTACTGCAACCGATTTGCTCGATGACTTAGATTTACCGTGCGTTGACGGGCGCGTAGATTGGGATAGTTTGACTTCCGATGAGCTGTTCGACGTCGTCAGGAATATTTATCGACTGTTAGATAGTCGTGAACCGGATAGACCCACCGACGGGGTGTTACAACGTTCGTTGCAATTGGAAGAAACCTGGCGGACAGCTACGGCACTACAACATCGGTACGCCGGATTATTACAAGATGCATATAACTCCGCCGACCTACGGACCACGATCGGCTTGCCGAAAGGCAAAACCCCATTTCGGGATGGTAACGATCTGATCGCCAAAACTCACGGGATCCGGGCCTACGAAGCTTCGGGCAGAACAAAGATTGCAGCGGCAATGACACCCGCGCGGGATTCTGATCCAAACCGTGACGAGAATATTTCAGTTGGCCAAACCCTGTTACCACTGCTTGGTGCTCTGCAAAGTCAAGGTCGAGTGCATCCGACGAAACTTGCTTCGGCTGTCAACATGATTGATGACATTGATCAAGCCGCCGAAGTCGCCGGTAAGGACCAAGGCTACAGAGACCAGTTGCGGTCAGTCATTGAAAAAGATCTCGTCGAAAAAATCCAGCACACCACACCCGAAGAATTCAGTCGCTATGTGGGTCGGCGCAAGAAAGACCTGCTGGCCGCACTGGACCCGGTAGACAAACAGTTCACAAAACGTCAGACCGATGCGATGCATAATGTTTGGTGCGAGGGTCCGGTACGGGGCAACCCGAATGCTTTCAAATGGTCGATCATAACGGATGCTGAAGGCAACGAAACGTTCAGTACCATCGAGGCCATGGCCAATAATCCGCGGGCCAAAGACGACGACACCTTCGATTCGCGCACCCGCGGTCAACGCTCCATGCATGCCTTTCGGGATGCGTTAAAGTTTGCGCTGGCTAACCTGGAGCATTCTGAGCTTCGCGGGGCCAATGGTGCCCACACCCAAATGGTAATTATTGGTGATTATCCAACACTTATTCAGGGGCTGCGTACCGAAATGGCAGACGTGCTGCCCGAAATTCAGGCAGAAAAACGCGAAAAGCTATTGGCATTACTGGCTGAAGGTAAAAGCGCTGAGGCTGATGCTGACACATTGCTTGAGCCAAATACCTCACAACCTACATCGTCGGTTCTTCTTAATGACGCTACAGTGAAGTTACCAGCGCCCAAAACTGACAATCCCGATGAGATTTTGCAGGATGAAAACCTCAACCGGCTACAGTCCAGAATTTCACAGGGCATTTATACACCGTATATTCCACCAAACGTACTGTTGCGATTACTCTGTGATGTCAGCGTGTCACCGGTAACACTGACCGGGAATCGACAAGTACTGTCAATTGGACGAAAACAACGACAATTTAGCGAATCCCTGCGGCGAGCTATCTTAGCCCGGGACCGAGGGTGTGCTGTGCCCGGATGTCACTGGCCGGCGGCATGGTGTGAACTGCACCATATCAAATACTGGTCACAAAACGGCAAGACCAGCACTGAGAACGGCGTCATGATTTGTGCACATCATCACCAAGCGTTACATGCAAAAATGTTGCAGATCGAACGTGTCAACGGGGAAATCCGATTCAAACTTCACCCGATGATCGACCCTGCCCAAGAAACGCGGAAAAATTACTTCTGGCAGAACTAAACTCGGTGATATTAACGCGGTCATAACGCAACTCAGCCATAAGGCAACTCAGCCTGCCCTTTAAGGGAAGCTATGAGCGCCGTATGGGTATTTTACGAGGCGGTATCGACGTCGACGGCCGAAGATATTTGCGTGTCTGTGTCAGATTCTGTGTCAGGTTTTGTGTCAGCTTCTGTGACTACCGCAGCTTTCGGTGCTACGATACGCTCTTCACCTGCATAAATAACGCAACGGTGGCCACGGGTAAATCCTACTAAGGTCATGTTAGATTCCTTGGCGAGCTCCACAGCCAAGGACGAGGGCGCCGATACCGCTACTAACATCGGAACGCCTGCCATTGCGGCCTTTTGTACCAATTCAAAACTGGCGCGCGATGAAGTGACTAGTACGGTACGGCTTAATGGCAGTAACCCCTCTAGTAAAGCCCACCCGAGCACTTTGTCGACCGCATTATGGCGGCCCACATCTTCCCGAACCGCCAGCAGTTTGCCGGTGTCAATATCGTAGAGGCCGGCCCCATGAAGTCCCCCGGTTTTGGCGAAAACTTTTTGTTCTTCGCGTAGTAAGTCGGGAAGTCCCATAACCGTGGGCTCATCGAGCGTGAACGTCGACGTTTCCTCGATGGGATAACAACCATTCTGGTGAACTTCGTCCAAGGACTGGCGTCCACACAGCCCGCACGAGGAGTTTACGACCAGCTGTCGCTGCACAATGGCCTCCGGTGGTGGAACATGCGGGGCCAAAGTAATATCCACAACGTTGTCCGAGGTGTTGTCAACGGTTGTCTCCGCACCGGAAAACGCTCCCAGCGGCAAGCGTGAGTTTAAGCCCTTAGGGCCCTGATCTTTTTGGCAGTATCGGACGCTGACGACGTCGTCGGCGGCATGAATGATGCCTTCCGATAATGCGAAACCTACCGCCAACGAAAAATCGTGGACGGGAGTACGCATGGTGACGGCTAAACGCGTGCCATTAACTCGGATCTCCAGCGGTTCTTCAACGGCGAGTGTATCGGCACGGTGGCTGCGCCCGGTGTCGGCATGGACGCGGGCTACACGGACTCGAGCTTGGGAAGATCGCATAACTTTAGTCTAATCGGGGTACTGCCTTAATGGCAGGGTGATTGGTTAGGCTAGTGGCATGCAGGTAAGCCCAGATTTTATTCGCGCACGCACCGCACGGCATCGTCGATTAGCTGAGATAGGTGACGGCGGTGCTGACCGGCTTGCCGGTGCACGCGTTGTTGTGGTTGGTGCCGGTGGGCTGGGGTCGACAGCAATTCCGTACCTCGCCGCTGCCGGAGTGGGCCGCATCGATGTGTTTGATGACGATGTCGTCGAGGTTTCAAATCTGAACCGGCAGGTTTTACATTCTGTGGACACGCTGGGCCAGCCGAAAGTTGCTTCGGCCAAGGCCGCCGGTGAGCGCATTGCCCCTGAGGTGCAAGTGGTGGGACACCAGATGCGATTGGGCACTGATTTTGCCGACGTCGTCGATCCGTTGCGCCCCGATATAATTATTGATGGATCAGACTCGTTTGACACCCGGTTTGTGGTGGATGAGGGGGCAGCTAAACTTGGTGTGCCGGTGGTTTTTGGGGCGTTAATGCAGTGGTCTGCCCAGGTGACCGTGTTTGATGCCGCCGGCCGGTATGGGCCAGCGGTACGGCTGACCGATATTTTCCCAGATTCAGCCGAGGTACGTGCCACTCCTGGGTGTGCGGAGATGGGCATTTTGGGCTCGGTATCCGGCATGGTCGGGACAATGTTAGCCACTGAGGCCATCAAGCTGATTGTGGGTGCCGGCAAGAACCTGGTGGGTCGGATGTTGGTGGTTGATGCGTTGGATATGCAGATTACCGAAATTGCGTTGCATCAGCCTGCACAGTCACAATGGGCCAATATTCCAGCAGTTACCGCCGAAATTTTGGTCCAGGATGATCCGCCAGTGGTGTTGGATGTTCGTCGTGCCGAAGAGATTGCCGAAGAACCAGTGGAATTAGACACCGTGGATATTCCGTTTGATCAACTGAACGATCAAACGCAGTTGGCTCTGTTAGAAAAGGGCCGGCCCATTGTGACATTGTGTCGTACCGGTCCGCGTTCCATTCGCGCTGCACAACAGCTGGCTGCGGCCGGGCACAATGTGGTGGGGTATCTTGATGGTGGGATGCAAGCCCTGCAAAGTGAGGCGAATGTGTAATGATCACCCAACAAGACCACCTGGCCAGGATCCTGGACTTAACCGCGCCCCTACCGGTGGAAGAAGTAGCGTTGAATGAGGCACTGGGGCATACCTTGGCCGCCAATGTGACGGCCAGAATGGATTTACCGCCCTGGGATGCTGCGGCCATGGACGGATATGCGGTGGCCTTGGAGGGATTTAAACCCGGCACGCTGCCGGTTACCAAGGTGCTACCGGCCGGGCATACCACTCCGGAGCACATCGTTCCCGGTGAGGCCGCAGCAATTATGACCGGTGCACCGGTGCCAGCCGGCGCCGATACGATCGTACCGTTAGAACAATTTCACGAACCCACCCAACAGCTGCCCAGCCAGATTACCTTCGACGCGGTGCCCGTGCCCGATAAAAATATTCGACGTCGCGCCGAGGATACCCTTGCCGGTGCAATCGTGGCCGTGGCGGGAACTGTCTTAACCCCACAACATATTGGGGCCATCGCAGCCACCGGTGTCGACACGGTGTTTACTGCACGTCGTCCTCGGGTGGCGATTATTTCTACCGGAGATGAGCTTATTGCTCCGGGTACCCCGCCGGAGTACGGGCAAATCCCGGATTCTAATGCGCCACTAATTGCCGCCACGTTGCGCCAATTGGGTGCTGAGCCAACCCATCAGTTGCGCATCCGTGATTCGGCGGCCAGTTTGGAACATACGATTGCCCAGTTGGAACACACCGTCGATGCGATGATTTTGACCGGCGGGGCCTCGGTGGGCGCCCATGATATTTCCAATTATGTACTTACCGCCTGGCAACACAAAGACCCAGCAAGCGCCATCACCTTTCATGAAGTTGATATTCGGCCCGGTAAACCCCAGGGATTTGGGCTTTCGCCCGCCGGGACACCGGTGTGGTCGCTGCCGGGTAATCCGGTGGCTGTGCTGGTGTCATTACACGTGTTTGTGGCCCCGGGGTTGGCCAAAATGCAACGTCAGGCACCACATCCGCACAAGCATCGGGTGCATGTTACTGAGTCTTTATCCACGCCCAAAGAGGTCAATTACTATATTTTGGCAACCCGCGACGGCGATAGCGTCACCGCGTTACCGTCCAATTCACATTTGGCCGTGAAAATGGCCCAAGCCACCGGTCTGATCCATGTGCCCGCACAAGTCCAGAGCATCGAAGCCCAACAGATTGTCGATTATATTTCCCTATGATTACCGTTCGTCTATTCGCCGCGGCCGCTGACGTCGTCGGCGCCAAACAATTAGAACTAGCTGCCGATACTATCCAAGACGTGGTCAGCCAGCTATCCGATTCGAAAACCACCACGCAGGTCATTTCGCGGTGCTCTTTTTTGGTTAACGGTGCCACAGCACAACCCGACACCCCGATATCAGACGGGGCAACCGTCGATGTGCTGCCACCATTTGCCGGCGGTTAAATCCCCACCCAGTGGCTACCGTCGGGACCAAATTGTTGCTTCCAAATGGGCACACTTGATTTTATATTTTCGACGACGGCGCTGCACACGCTAAACGCTTCTTGGCGATGAGCCGCCGAAACGGCCACCACCAGGGCTGTTTCACCAACGTTGAGTGGACCAATCCGGTGGGCGGCGGCCACCCGGACCGGTAGTGGTTCGGTGTCCTGCGGGTTGTGAACTGAGATATTGGCTTCTGCCACGACGTCGCGTAGAAATCTGGTGGCATCCGGATGCGCAGAATATTCCAGGCCAGTAACCGTGCCGGTAGCTTGCGGATCGTGGTCGCGCACCACACCCTGAAAAACGACGGTGGCCCCGGCATCGGCAGCTGCCACGGCGGTTTCAAGTTGGCCGGGATCTAGCGGGTCGGGTGTTACAACGGAAAGTTCAACCAAATCCATAGCCACTAGTCTACGTGTTCGCCGCCCGGTGCAATTCAGCGGTTCACCGGGCCTGCTGGATTACAATGGTGCCGTGCAACACGACTTTTCTTTACGCGCCGAATGGAATAATGCCGACGAGCATCCGCACCCACAACGCGGGTTTAGTCGGAATGTGGTCATTCAATCTGATGGTCCAGGCGAGTTGCAGGGTTCAGCGGCTAAGGCCTTCCACGGTGATACTGCCCGGTGGAATCCTGAAGAATTGGTGCTCGCAGCGCTAGTAGAGTGCCACATCTTGTCGTATCTTTATGTGGCAGGTCAGGCCGAAATCGAAGTTGAGAAAGTTTCGGTTCGTGGCGAGCTCACATTGCAGGCTGGCGCGGAAGGTGGCCAAATTAGTGCTGCCACGCTTTACCCAGAAGTGTGGGTGGCCGACACCATGCAAATGCCGCGTGCTCGTGAACTGCATGAGGAAGCGCATCGGCAATGTTTTATTGCCCGGAGCATGAACTTTCCAATCACTTTAGAGCTGCCGGATCAGCATCAAATGCCCGAGTTGCCCAAGTTCTCGTCTCGGCTAGGGGCACCCATTGCCGTGTTGAAGCCTCGGCGGTCGAAAAAACCCTCACAGGTTTCCGGTAACGACCAGGCTCGCTTGGATGCCATTAAGGCTGAGCACACCGCCGAGCACCAGCGCCGTCAACAAGCCACCGAAGCACAGCAGACCAATGCGCCAGCCGAGCAGACCTCATTTTATGAACAGGTGGGCGGGGAACCAACGTTTCGCAAACTCGCCCACGAGTTTTATCGACAGGTCGAGGCAGACCCAGAGTTCAAAGCCATGTATCCGGAAACGGATCTGGGCCCGGCCGAAGAACGGTTACGGCTATTTTTGATGCAGTACTGGGGTGGGCCAACAGACTACTCGCAGCTGCGTGGCCATCCGCGGTTGCGCGCGCGGCATATGCCATTCCACATTGATACCAAGGCCCGAGAAACCTGGTTAACCTATATGGGCAATGCCATGGATACATTAGGTTTGGCCCCGTTGCACTATGACACCATGTGGGATTATTTTCAGCGGGCTGCACGGGCCATGCAAAATCAGGCCTAGATGGCTACGGCTGGACGCGCCAGCACATGCCCACCGGCACTAGATAACCGGATCCAATTACCCGAGGTCGAAACGGTGGTTTCACCGCGCGGAGCTAAGAAGCCCAAACTGTGGGCACCCAGGGTTGCACCAGCTGGAAATTCAACTTGGCGGGGATCTCCGATGGTTTCGGCCCAAACATCGGCACGAACTTTAGCTAACACCGGTGCCCCGGCATCTTCGGGTAACGACTCCCCCACGCGACTGATGCCATCACGTGCAACTTTACGGATATCGACGTCGTCGACGACGGCTTTGGCAGCCCAACCCGAACGTGGCGCTTTCATCGCCGACCACATAACCGAAATCTCTACCGGTGGCAGCGCAAGTTCCGTGGAACCTTGAGCGATCATGCGGTGGGTTCGATCGGTAATGGCGTCCATTTCAAATACCGAGTCCATCTCGAATCGTGGGGTGACAGAAAAATCCAATGCGAAGGTTCGCATGCCAATAACCATTGGTACCTTATCGCCCAGCCCGCCAGGATGCATAACCGATACGGATGCGGCCAGTACATCGCCCACAACTTGCAGGCGTATCCCGGTGGTGTCCAATGCTTTAGCCCTGGTGACGAAACGTTGTAAATCTTTTACTGCGTTCAGGGTCGCAAAGGCCATGACATGTTCCATGGCCCCAATTATGCCCGGACTGGGCCGGAGGTTCATCATAAGTGCCAGGATTTGAGCTGATAGCGCTAGAGTATGACTCAGCTCTGATGAAAGGAATCTATGTCTTATCCGGATGATCCCACCGACATTTTGCGCGATGTGTTGAAACTTGATCGCATCGATGCTGATGAAACGGCCAGCACGTTTACTGGATACACGCCACCACAAACCCGCGGGCAAGTATTTGGCGGCCAAGTGATGGCCCAATCATTGGTTGCGGCCAGTCATACTGTTGATGCCGACCGGTTTGTGCATTCCATGCACTGTTATTTTATTCGTCCGGGTGATGCTACCCAACCGTTACATTTCACCGTTGATCATCACCGGGATGGCCGGTCATTTTCGGTGCGCCACGTGGAAGTAACGCAACATAATAAAGTCATTTTGTCGTTAACTTGTTCTTTCCAGACGGCGGATGGCGGCGTCGAACATCAAGAACCTATGCCCGACGGGATCCCGCTTCCCGACGATCTGCCACCGGTATCGTCGTTAGTGGGCATGATTGATGATCCGGATGCCCAGGATTTAGCCTATAACCGGCCCTTTGATATTCGTTATGCCTATGAACCGATTTTCCTGCGCCCCGGATCTGAGAAAGTCAACCGCAATATTGTGTGGATGAAAACTTTCACACCGGTGAAAACGTCACGCAATATTGCTGCGGCGGGTTTGGCTTATGGGTCGGATTACACGCTGTTGGAACCAATAATGCGTAATCACGGGATCTCCTGGGTGCAGCCCGATAAGTCAATTGCCTCACTGGACCATGCCATGTGGTTTCACCGGCCATTCAACTTGGATGACTGGTTGTTATTTGTCCAGGAGTCGCCGTCTGCACAATCATCGCGCGGTTTGGGCTTGGGCCGGATTTATACGATCTACGGGGATTTAGTTGCCACCGTGGCGCAAGAAGGCATGCTTCGATTACAGCAGTTTAGTTAACGGACAACGCCCGCATACTTCAAATATGCGGGCGTTGCAGGTGTGGAAGGTTAATTGCGGGTTAGACGGCGGTGGGTTGCTCGTCCTTCGCGGGTAGCCTCGGGGCCGAGACGTTCGATCTTGTTTTCTTCATACGTTTCGAAGTTGCCCTCGAACCAATACCAGTTTGCCGGGTTTTCTTCGGTGCCCTCCCAAGCAAGAATGTGGGTGGCCACGCGGTCTAGGAACCAACGGTCGTGGGAAATCACGACGGCGCAACCTGGGAAATCCAGTAGTGCATTTTCCAATGAGGTCAATGTTTCCACATCGAGGTCGTTGGTCGGTTCGTCAAGCAGCAATAGGTTGCCGCCTTCTTTCAGTGTCAGGGCAAGGTTCAACCGGTTGCGTTCACCACCGGAAAGCACCCCGGCTTTCTTTTGCTGATCCGGGCCCTTGAACCCAAAAGCTGAAACATAAGCGCGCGATGGCATCTCAACGTTGCCGACGTGGATGTAGTCCAAACCGTCAGAGACCACTTCCCACAGGGATTTTTCGGGGTCAATGTTGGCACGGTTTTGGTCGACATAGGAGATTTTTACCGAGTCGCCGACCTTTAGATCACCGGAATCAATCGACTCGATTCCGACAATGGACTTAAAGAGCGTCGTTTTTCCCACACCGTTGGGCCCGATGATACCAACAATGCCGTTTGGTGGTAGCGAGAAGCTCAAGTTGTCGATGAGCGTGCGACCATCAAAACCCTTGGTAATGTTGTTGGCCTCAATGACTTGGCTACCAAGCCGTGGTCCGGGTGGAATTTGGATCTCTTCAAAGTCCAGCACCCGAGTTTTCTCGGCCTCTGCGGCCATTTCTTCGTAGCGTTCCAAACGGGCTTTCTGTTTGGCCTGACGGCCTTTGGCGTTGGTACGTACCCAATCGAGCTCATCTTTAAGACGGCGAGCAAGTTTGGCGTCTTTTTTGCCTTGAACTTCCAGACGTTCCTGCTTTTTTTCTAGGTAAGTAGTGTAGTTACCTTCGTATGGGTATAAACGACCGCGGTCGACTTCGGCGATCCATTCGGCAACGTGATCCAGGAAGTACCGGTCGTGAGTGATGGCGATAACCGCACCCGGATAGTTAGCTAAGTGGCCTTCAAGCCAAGCCACGGATTCGGCGTCCAAGTGGTTTGTCGGCTCATCAAGCAGCAACAGGTCTGGCTTTTCTAATAACAGTTTCACCAGGGCAACCCGACGGCGTTCACCACCGGAGAGATGGGTAACTGGTTCATCACCAGGTGGCAGCTGCAAAGCTTCCATGGCCTGGCCGATCTGCGAGTCAATATCCCAGCCGTCAGCGGCGTCAATGGCTTCTTGCAGTTTGCCCATTTCTTCCATCAGGGCATCAAAATCGGCATCCGGGTCCGCCATCTCAGCCGAAATCTGGTTGAAACGCTGCAGCTGCTGGTAGAGCTCACCAACACCTTCCTGCACGTTTTCTAGAACTGTTTTATCTTCAGATAGCGGTGGTTCCTGCAACAGGATGCCCACCGAGTAGCCCGGGGCCAACCAGGCGTCACCGTTGGAAGGCTCGTCCAGACCCGCCATAATTTTCAGGATCGTGGACTTACCGGCACCGTTTGGTCCGACCATACCGATCTTGGCTCCGGGGAAAAAGGACATGGTTACGTCGTCGAGAATGACCTTGTCGCCCACTTTTTTGCGTGCATTGATCATTTGATAAATAAATTCGGCCATGCCCACTACAGTAGTCGGTTGCGGCAGCAGAACGTAATCCTGCCGCCGCATCGCTTCCACTGTATAGCGAACACTAAGCGGTCATGGGTTCCGGGCCTTGCCAACCGTGGTTCACCAGCGGGCTGTCATCCAAGGAACCATCGGATTGTTGTGCTTTGGCTTTGGTCAACCGAGTGAATTCGCTAAAACCAAGCATCAAGTCGTGTCCGGCGGTTTCAGCAATAATTTCGGCGGTTGTACCGCGTTTAGACTCATCTTTGGAAACCCATTGCTTGATGGCAATTTTGCCGGCCACCGTGACCGGATCCCCCAGTGAAAATGACCGAAAAATATTCTCTGCAAGACGACGAAACGCTGTGACCGAATACCAAGAAGTGTTGCCATCCTCCCATTCTTGGGTTTGGCGATTGAGTATCCGCTCGGTAGCGGCAAGACGAAACTCTACGATGACGGTGCCGGAGTCGGTGACTACTCGGCGTGGGGCGGTGGCGACATTTCCTCGAACAGTCAGTTGGGTTTTCATCTGTATACCTTTCATTGACGGGCTATCCGAAATACGCTTCGAATAGTGTCCAGTCAACGACCATCTGGCGATCATCGACGGCCAGATCGTAGAATTGTGTATAACACCCCTGTGCAATTGGGGATGTGGATAGCATTTTGGGTAGACTATTCGATGTTGCCTCAGTAGCTCAGCTGGATAGAGCAACGGCCTTCTAATCCGTAGGTCGGGGGTTCGAGTCCCTCCTGGGGCGCGACAAAACAGTATCTGACAAGGCTAGGCCTCTGTCAGATACTGTTTTAACGAACAACGCTGGTCGCAATTGATACTATTGCTCAACTGCATCCAATGCCTGAGTGAGATCCGCAACTAAATCTTCTGGGTTCTCTAAGCCAATCGACAGCCGAATCATAGAGTCCGTGATGCTTCGACGCTCACGCTCTTCTGCACTGAGATCGTGGTGGGTGGTCGTTACCGGCTGGGTAGCAAGACTTTCGGTACCGCCAAGACTTGGCGCTAACCCGAAAAGCTCAAGCCGATCTGCGACGTCGGCGGTAGTCTTGGCGTCTCCATCAACTTCGATGGTCAAAACGCCGCCAAAACCCGACATCTGCCGAGCCGCTAATGCATGATCCGGAAAGGATTTCAAACCTGGATATAACACGCGTCTAACTCTCTGATCAGCTTCCAGTGCTTCTGCAATAACCTGAGCCGACTCGCTTTGGGCCCGGACTCGTATGGTCAAAGTACGTAGGCTCCGTGCTAACAACGCTGCCGTCTCCGGTGCGACTACGGACCCTAGGCTTTTACGCCATCCATTAATCGGCGTTATAAGGTCTGAAGAACCAAGCACAAATCCGGCTGTGATATCAGAATGGCCACCTAAATATTTCGTAGCAGAATACACCACGAGATCCGCGCCGAATTCTAGCGGTCGTTGATTCACTGGCGAAGCAAAGGTGTTGTCGATAACCACCAGTGCGCCATATTTATGCGCCAGATTACTAATTGCTCTAATGTCAAAAATCTCAAGAGCAGGATTTGTTGGCGTCTCGAAGAATACCAACTTTGCACCTTTTTGAAGTAAGCCTTCCAGCTTCTCCAATTCGGTGCCCAATAAAAAGGAAGTCTCAATCCCTAATAAAGGCAGCTGATCGGTCAGCAGCTCTAAGGTCCCGCCATAAACATCCCCCAGGCACACAGCACCGTCACGTCCATATTGTGTAAATACCGCCACCTCAGCGGCTATGCCGGAACAAAACCCAAGACAGGCTTCGGCCCCTTCTATCGCAGCCATTATTTCTTCAAGGGAATAGATCGTGGGGTTCATCCCATATCGTGTATAAAGTGCGCCTGGTTTTTTACCATCGATCACCTCAAGAAGTGAATCAGTCGATTCGAAGGTGAAGGTAGTGGTGTTGTACGTAGGTAGATGAGGCGCACCGTGTTGGTCTTTCAGACTGCTCCCGTGAATTGAACGGGTCGACTGATGAAAATTACTCATTGAGTCCTCTTTCTCGGGGTGAAATATGGGCAGCGTCGTATTCTGGTATACCATCCCATTGCACCTGGCTGGTGTCAGTCCGCCGTCGAAGATAAGGCAGCAGGCGGTACCGGCACACTGGGGCTGATGTCGGCTATACCGGTGCTGTTGCCAGGTTAGGCTTTAGTGAGCCGCGGGAACGCGTCGCGGGTATGGCGGTCAACAAAAACTAGTGTTGCAATGCCGGCCACTCCCAGGGCGGCGGTAAAGATACGTAATGGCAGGATGGGAATCCATTGGGCCACAGCCAGTTGGTCCACCACGCCGGCAACGATAAGCACGGCAACCAAAAGGTATAGCAGCACCGAACACCAAGCACGCCACGCGCCGACGATGACGAAAATTGGCAGCACCCACAGGACATACCAGGGTTGAAATACCGGGGCGACGACGACGGCGGCGGATAGGGCGATACCGGCTAGGAATACGGGATGTTGTGGTCGCGGTAGCAAAGCCAGCCACGCGGTGATCGCGGCGGCGATCAAAGTGCCCAGCGAATAAAACACTTGGGCTGCCGGTTCGATACCGGTATGTAATACGGCATCAACGATCCAACCGATACCAAGTCCCAACAGGCCAAAGGGGGCGTAAGGAAAGGCGGCCTGCCCGGAGGTCGTCATCGCTTGAATCCAACCAAACCACAGGCCGGTGACGGCGCCGAAGATCGTCAATACCGCTCCAACGATGAGCAAGGAAGCGGCCCAGACTTTCACCCGGGCACGATACCCAATACGTTGACCGGGCTGCCACACCAACAATAGCCCGGCGAAGGGTAACACCAGCACGGTCAGTGGTTTGATAGCGATGGAACCGCCCAACAGGATAAAGCCCCACAGGATACGCCGTCGTTGAAATTCGGGGTTGAGGAAGTACAGGCCGGTCAGTAAAAGTCCCAGCATCAGCGTGTCGTTGTGGGTGCCGGCGATCATGTAGAGGCCAAATAATGGGTTGGTAATAACGATCCATTGGGCCCAGTCGCTCCGGACCCCAAATCGGCGTGCTAACCGCGGTACCGCCCACATGCACATGGCCATCCCGGCTAAAAACAGTAGCCGGAAGAACAGAATTGCCCATTCGGGGCCGCCATCGGTAAGGAACCAGACCAGGCGTGAGATAAGCAGAAAGGCCGGGCCGTAGGGTGATGGCGATTGGGCCCATAGTGTATCGGCTCCGGTCATGAACCAACCGGGTACCGCCGAGATGCCATCGCCGTAGGGGTCGTGACCGGCGTGGAGCAGTCGCCCTTGGGCCAGGTAGGAGAACACGTCGCGGGACATGATGGGGAAAGTCAGTATCAGCGGGGCGGTCCAGCACCAGATGGCGCGGTTGAGTACCCGCAATTTTTGATCGTGGACTCTGTGTTCATCGGGCGTTTCGTTGATACAACTGGTATCGACGCCGGTAAATGGTAATTGCAGGATTTGGCCGAGTCGTAACCAACACCGCACTAGCCATAAGCCGCCCAGTACCAGGCCGGCAGCACAAATGACCACGCCAGCGGTCCAAGCTCGCAGGGGGTTGGGGATGGTGGAGCCGGCGAACCAGGAGTTTTGTGCCTGTGGTAGCCATCCCACGCCCCAGGAGGAGACCATGATTAGGCTGGCAGCGATGGTGCCCATCCGGATGTAGCGTCTGATATCGGGGCCAAGTGTGGTGGCGACGAAACGCTTGCGCATTATTGCCTCGAGTGTTCCCGGTTTGTTTTCCACCGTTGATAGGTAAGAATACCGCGCCGCCAGGTCTGACGCATGTGCCACTGGTTTTTGAACATCGGTGAGGTCCAGGGGTCATAGTAGAGCACCCAGACGGCCAACACCAACGAGATCAGCCAGGACAGTAGTTTCATCGAGTCGCCAATGTCCAGAAACTGCCAGACATAGAGTTGGTCGCCGGCACCATAGGAGATGAAAAAGACGGCGGTAAAAATGACCCACCGCAGTTGCCAGTTGGAGCGGATGCCCAACAACACAAATAACGGCAGCAACCACAGTAGATACCAGGGGTGAATGACCGGCGACAACACAACAATGGCGGCAAAGGACCAGGTGGCTCGGGCCAGAATGTGCTCGGTTTTGCCCCAAAACATTAGGATCACTACCACGACGACGGATAGCACACGACCGGCTACCCGCACCATAGACATCACCAGTTCGCCGTCGCCCCAACCCAGTTCTACGATTATTATCCTAGCCAATTCGCCTAATGCCCCCACCGGCGCCCAATAGCTGAAGATGGATCCGGTTCCGGCAATCACTTTGACCCATTCCAACCCGTAACCATTGAGCCACCCAACGAAGGCCATGATCACGGTGGTCAAGCCTAGAGTCATAGCCCAATACCCGATGATCCTGTGCCACGAGGCGTTGCGGCCGGCCCACCACAGCCCAATAAACGGCAGCAGCACAATGGAAATGAGTTTCATGCCGATGGAGATGTTCATCAGGATGACCGCTAATAGTCCACGACCTTGCCAGACGGCGTATATGGCCGCCAGCATGAACCCGATCATCAGCGAATCGTTGTGCCCGGAGGCCACAAACGAAATAATGAATAGCGGATTGGCCGCAGCTATCCATTGGGCACGCGCCGGATCCCAGCCTTGCATTTCAGCCAGTTTGGGCACGTAATACATGATCATGGCCACGCCGACTAGGGAGACCAACCGGAAGAGGAAAATTGCCACATCGGGTTGATCAACACCCGTTATACGTACAACGGCGGCTTCAATCCACAGGAACATGGGCCCATAGGGTGTAGCGTCTTCAGCCCACATGGTGTCGGTGCCCAATTGGAACCAGTTAGGTAGATTCGAGATGCCACTTGCGTAGGGATTTTGTCCGGCTAATACTTGGCGGCCTTGGTTCAGGTAGGCCAACATATCGCGAGAAAAAATGGTTAATGCAAAAAGTTGTGGCACACTCCATATCACTACAGCCCAGTTGATGGTGCGCATCCCGCCGGCAGCGAATTCATATTTGCCGCGAAACTGATTTGCCGGACGGCGTAGGACCCGGCCGAGCCGCAACCAGCCCCAGATCATGCCCCAGGCCCCCACGGTCAACAGGACAGTCCCAATAATCACCCCGGTTTCGGTTGTTCGAAACGGTGCCAACCATTGGGTAGCGTTAATAACGGAGTTTTGTGCGACCCACCCGACCGATAACGATCCGATGGTCAACAACACCGAGCCCAGAAGACCCACTGCGATAGCAGGCCAAACCAACCCTTTGGTGTTGGCGCGGCCATGTTCCAAGGTGGTCATTAACAGCTTTCCATCGGACAGTTTGATATCAATGACTTTGGGCATAAATGTATCACCGCAGGTCGGTAGGCTTAGCATCGACACCTGAAGTAGGAGAAATATCTTGGACAACCCCAATACGCCCGAACCATTCGAGCCAGCCTCTGAAGCTGCAAAAGATCAAGACCGTAATATGGTTTGGCTCGATGCCGAAATGACCGGGCTTTACCCTGGCGTTGACGCGCTGGTTGAAGTCGCCATTATTATTACCGACGCCGATCTCAACGTTTTAGACGATGGCATCGATATCATCATCAAACCACCAGCAGCGGCCGTTGAACAGATGGATCCGGTGGTCGTGGAAATGCACCGCAATAATGGGCTAGCTGAGCAGTGGCAACACGGTGTCAATGCAGCCGAAGCAGAACAACGGCTGCTGGACTATGTCAAGCAGTACTGCCCAGAACCACGCACCGCATTATTGGCTGGTAATACTGTTGGCCAAGATCAGCGTTTCCTACTGGCTGAGATGCCAGATCTGGCGGCACACTTGCACTATCGCATTGTGGATGTCTCTTCTATCAAAGAGCTTGCCAAGCGCTGGTTCCCTAATGCCTATGCCAAAGCACCAGATAAACTTGGCAACCACCGAGCCCTAGGCGACATTACCGACTCCATTAACGAGCTGCGCTATTATCGCGAAGCGATTATGATCACTCCCCCGGGCCCCTCGGTCGATCAAGCCCGCAAAATACGCGACGAACTGGTGTTATATACCGAGCCAGAGCAGACTCACAAGCAGGATTAGGCAAATCGGAAAATCTGGGCTATAGTAATACGCGTTGCCTAATGGCAAGCACCGTTGAGATTTTCTCAACGTGGTGGGTGTAGCTCAGTCGGCAGAGCGTCTGGTTGTGGTCCAGAAGGTCGCGGGTTCAATCCCCGTCACTCACCCTGATAGATTCGCCCCCGGTTATCAATCCGGGGGCGAATTTCGTTTCTCCACACCATAGGGTCCTTGCAGCAAAAGACGGCATCTTATACGTTATTCATTTTCCCGTTCTTTGCGCCTAATATAGTGGCCCAGTTCGTGACCATGTGTAAATCGACGGCGACCATAACCGTCACCCTTATTGAGGAACGACCTCAGGTGCTGCATCTTTGCTGCCATTAGCATCTCCGAGATGGTCTGACAGAACAGATCAGGCGGTATCTTGGGCATCGAAAAAAAGCGATAGGCCGCCTGGGCGGTGTATGCGGGGCTAGGCTTTCTTGCGTGTGACGATACCCCAGATGCCCAGCACGATCAGTGATCCAACAATGGCCGATAACCAAGCGGATAAAGACCAAAATTCGGTTACTCCAACACTGAAGATGCTATGCCCAATCCAACCACCAACAACCGCGCCAAGCACTCCCAATAGTATCGGGGCAAGCCAACCCCCGCCTCGTTGGCCAGGTTTGATGGTCCTAGCTATGGCACCAGCGATAAATCCGAAAACTATCCAACCGATAACGCCATCCATGATGACTCCTTCGAGGCAAGATATCTTGCCATGTGCAAAGAGCGATTCTTATTACAAACTGTACAAACCGTGCTGACAGAAATCACTATTGCAAAAGCGCTAAATCACTGTGGCCGAACTTGTCATACATCTATGGATGTTTTGTTCTCACGAGATGTAAGTCTTGGTATGGGTTTTTCTACTTTTTGGCCTCCATGCCAGACGGTGACTACAGCGCTTGTTAGCAGGCACCTCAGCCCGCACAGAATAAGATTTAGGCTTTCTTTCGTGTAATAAAGCCCCAAATCACCAGCACAATTAATGATCCGGCAATGGCCAGTACCCACGTCGAAATAGACCAGAATTCTTCGACGCCAACACCAAATATCGCCGATCCTAACCAGCCGCCGACAATTGCGCCTAGTACACCCAGCAGTAAGGTGGCAAACCAGCCACCACCTTGTTCACCTGGTTTAATGGCCTTAGCTATCGCACCAGCAATAAGCCCGAGAACTATCCAACCGATGAAACCCATCATGACTCCTTAGAAAGGAAGCTATTTTGTTGCGGCTTACAAATTGTAAAGCGTAGTTTCAACCTTATGAGTCAGGCTCTTGGAAAGCACTAGCTCAAAAACGCTTAGGTTAGTTTGGACAACGTGTGCGCTGCTACTCCCCCGGTTAGCAAACACAGCAAACAATACCGCAAGATAAATGACGCTGACAGTGTCACTGTTGTTGTAGTCTAGTCTGGACACCTATGTAATTTATCTCACCATCGTGGAGGTGCCCGGGTGCCCACAGGCCAGGTCAATGACCAAACAACATACGGGCTTGCTGAACTCGCCGAACGATCCGGCCTCCCACCGCGGACTATTCGGTTTTACACCACCGAAGGTCTGCTTGCCGCCCCGGGGAAAGCAGGCCGCGAAGCCGTCTACACATCCAGGCATCTTGTCACCTTGGAACTGATCCGGGAATTACAGACCCACGGGTTCGGGTTGGCTGCAATCAAAGCCCACCTTGACCGTCTCCCCCAGGACGTCTCAGCTACCTCAATAGCCCTGCATTCCACAATGTTGGCGCCTTGGCTGGCCGACCAACCAGAACATCTTACGCGCGAGGAGCTAAACACTCGCACGAATCGTCCTTTATCTGATGATGACATCACCATGTTAGAAAACTTGGGCGTCATCCAAACTACGGCCCCGGGACGCTTCACTGCTGCCACCGCGCTGCTTTCTGTGGCAGTCGATCTGATTGACTTTGAGCTCACCCCGGATTCTTCGGCACAAATTGCTCAAGCCATCCAATCCGCCGGCACACGCCTAACTACCGATCTAGAAGATACCTATACGCGTATGCTGCAACCCAAACTGGCGGACCAACAGATGACGGATGCCGATGTTCAACGCTTCGTCGAATTATTCAAACCCATATCTATCGCCGCACTGACCCGCAGCTATGAACAAGCTCTGACCGAACTACGCCAACGCGAGTCTGAAGCTGCACAGGTGCGCCACCATAGTCGAATCAAAAATTCCACCACACCAAATACCTGATAAGGAGTCTCTATGTCCATGGAAATCTCTGTGACCAATAATGTCGGTACCGCAACGTTCAATCGCCCCGATGCGATGAATTCGATTACCGCAAAAATTCTCACCGAATGGCAGGACGGCATCCGGGAACTGGCCGATAATCCTGACGTTAGAGCCATCGTTGTAACCGGTGCTGGCCGTTCATTTAGCGCCGGGTTAGATCTAAAGCAACCTTTCGATGGCGGTGATGATATGCCGTGGAGCCAGGACCGCAACCAGGCGACCCGATTGGCCAAAGCGCTGCGATACGGTACAGATTTCATTCGGACGCTAGCCGGGGTTGCCCAGCCCACGATTGCAGCGGTCAATGGCTATGCGATCGGGGCGGGAATATCATTTGCCGCAGCCTGCGATATTCGACTTGCTGCACCCCAAGCAGTCTTCTCGGCACCGTTTATCAAATTGGGCATTTCCGGAGGCGACCTCGGGCTTTCCTGGTTTCTACCGCGAATCATTGGAGTGTCGAGAGCAACCGAGCTCATTCTTAACGCCGGAGAATATGATGCCAAGACAGCTCTAGAAACCGGATTAGTCTCAGCAATTGAGGACGACGTCGTGGCTGCTGCCCAATCAATGGGTGAACACATCGCCAGCTTTGAACCATATGCCGTTACCGCCTCGAAGCGCCTACTGGCTGCCTCCCCAAATGCTTCACTAGATAACCAGTTAGATGCAGAGCTAACAACCCAAACGCTGGGCTTTTTCTCCGATGCGGCTCAAAGCCTTAGTCGCTAACGGTGACGCAACCGCCAACGCGCAAATATCCCGGCAACAACCGAAATACCGCCTAGCACGGCAATGGTGACCACCATGGGTGTCGCCGAGGCTTCACCGCCTAAACCAACCAGTGGGGTGGCCAGAGAGGCGACCAAAAACTGTGCGGCACCCATCACGGCGGCACCTGCCCCGCGGGTGGCCGGTGTGGCTTCGGCCAGTCCCAGCGCGTTGGCGTTCGACATGGTCAACCCCGCTCCTGCAGTGAGAATAAATGCAGTGGCAATAAAGCCTGGGATCGATAGTGTGTCGGTGATTTCCATCACCACAAATGACACAGCGGCACACACTAACAAGAAGGATCCGGCAGCAAACATTTTTGACACACCCAGCCGTACTGCTAGTTGTGAGTTGAGTAGGTTTGCCAAGATGATTGCCGAGGCAGCCGCAGTGAAACTCAAAGCATATGGCACCTGGCCGATGCCAAGAATGGTCTGCCCCACAAACGGCGAAGCCGAAATATAGGACATCATTGCGGCAAAACCGAAACTAAAACTAATGGTGGACAAGGCAAACACCGGGTTCGCCAAAATACGAAACAGCGAACTATAAGCACTCCGAAGTGGCCCACTAGCGCGCTGATTAGGTGGCAATGATTCGGGTACGGCCAATAGCGCTAGGACCCACATCAACACGGCAATACCTGCCAGTACCGCTAACACACCGCGCCAGCCGAAGGTTTGGGCAATAAGACCACCCACCGGTGGAGCGATTAATGGACCTAAGCCGATCACGGTGGCAATAAGACTCAGCGCACGTACGGCCGTGGCCCCTTCAGAAAGATCCACCGCAATGGCACGTCCCAGTACACCACCTGCGGCACCGGATAGTCCTTGGAGAGCGCGCAGCACAATGAAATATGTGATGTTTGGTGTGAAAATCAGCGCGATAGAAGCTAGTGCGAACACCGTTAGTGCTAGGACCATCACCCGACGGCGCCCATAGCGGTCCGAGGCTGGTCCCAGCAGCAGTTGTCCAAAGCCTAAACCAAACAGAAAGGCAGTCAGCGTAAACTGTACCTGCGTTGGTGTGGCACCCAATGATTCGGTAATGTCGGTAAAGGAAGCCAAATACATATCGGTAGCAAATGCACCGATGGTGGCAATAAATCCCAGTACCGTCAGCAACCCTGCTGATAAACGTGGTTTGTGGCTCATGTCGTCTCTTTCATATCCTCGTCGAGGATAGCTTGAATACCGATGTGAAGCACGAAAGTTGGATAAAGGAGACATCCGTGTCGATTGTGGTCATTAACGCGCTCAGCGTCCCAGAAGGCCAGGAAAACGAACTTGAGAAACGCTTTGCGGCACGTAAACATGCCGTCGATAAGTCACCGGGTTTTGAAGGATTTCAGCTGTTGCGTCCCACCGGTGAGAATAACCAATACTTTGTGTATACCCAGTGGGCCTCGCGTGAAGATTTCGAAAATTGGCGATCTTCACGTGATAGCTCAGCTGCGCATGCTTCGGAGGACGGCACGCCACGTCAACCTGTTGCAACCGGTGCTGAATTACTTGAATTCGATATCGTGGAGTTATAAGTGGCGTTCGAAGGCAAAATTTTACCGGTCGTCATTCATGGCGATCCGGTCTTACATCAACGAGCAGCAGAAGTCCAAGAAATTAATGACGACGTCCGCCAGCTCGTTGCCGATATGCATACCACCCAAGAGGCCGCTCGTGGTGTCGGGTTGGCCGCGCCCCAAGTTGGTGTGGGCTTACGCATCTTTACCTGGGAATATGAAAAAACCGGAGATGCCCCGAATAAAGGTGAGGTACTTAACCCGGTTTTGACCCTGCTAGGCAAGGTGTCGCAGGAAGATCCGGATCCTGAACACGAAACCGAGGGTTGCTTATCAGTACCTGCCTTAGGTTTTCCGCTAAAGCGTTCCGATCATGTGCGACTTCAAGGGTTTGATGTCAATGGTGAGACCATAGATTTTGAAGCCTACGGCTGGTTTGCACGTATCCTGCAACACGAGTTTGATCACCTCAATGCCACGTTATACGTCAACCGGCTCAATACTCGTTGGGCCAAACGGTGGAAGAAAGAACTACGTAAACACGGCTGGACGAAACCAGGAAACACCTGGATGCCCGGTGAAGACGCCGACCCATTTGGGCACGACGAGGAACATGACGACCAAGAGGTCAACCAGGCCTAGATCATGAGTTGAAGTACTCCGGGAACACTTCGTGCATCTCTTGTTCAAATGCCGGCGCCAGGGTATAAGAGTACTCGGGTGATAGGTGGGATTCGTCATACCAGACGATGACATTACCAATGACCGCAGAACATTGGGCGTCGGCACCTTCAGCTCTGTTCGGGCACACATAGTCGTTCATATCGATGGTCTGTGCCCCTGCAGGCAGGGTCATTTGATCAAGTGGGTTCGGCTCTGTAATATCTCCGGCAACCACCCCGCAGTCCTGTACCGGAGTGCCTTCAGCCAAACACGGACCGCCTCCGTCTACTGGTCTGGGTGTGCCCCGCACTAGAAGAAGATCCACGCCAAGATCACTCAGCTGCTCCCAGCGGTGAGGTGCCCCTTGGGTAACGCTTTCATTGCTGTGGGTAGAAACAACCCTGGTACCCGGTGTGATCACCATATCGATGTCATTTTCAGCAACCCAGTCAATGAAATTATCGTTCCAGGCCTGACACATTGAGGTTTCAGGCTTCTGGCCGTCTTGGAGCACACACCCGGATTTCGTCACGCCTAAGACTTCCCAACCGTATTCTTTACCAAGCGAACGTACCGCGGCCTCCCAGTGGCCCGAATGAGACCCTGCCGCAAGCGCTACACGCGCACTTGGCTGCTCAGGCGCATCCGGGTCGTCACATACGGTTACTTCATCAGTTCCTGGTGCGTCCCCCATGGTTTGTTGGCATTTACGGAACACATAGTCTGGGTGGTCTTGCGCTAATTCTGCTAGCTCAGGTATCGGTGTCGTTTCTTCTACGCTGACATTATGGCTAATGCTCAATGCACCGGGGTGTGTTGTCTGGTCAAAGTCCAGTGAATTGGCGACCCTGTCGCCGTCCTTTGGAAGGTACGGAAACGCTAGGAGTACGCCCACTGCTGCCGCAGTAATTCCGCCACCAAGTGATACCCAATCAAGTACTGGCCCGCGTTTGCGTTGGCCGAGTGTGTTTAATGGTTTCTCAATAAATTGGTGCATCACCACGGCCAGTACAACTGCGGTAACAAAAATAACGGCACCGCCACGAACACCCACTGCTTCGCGATCCCGCAGTGCCAGGTAAAAAATGAGTAACGGCCAGTGCCAAAGATATAAACCGTATGCATGATCGCCAACCCAGCCAAAGGCCCGGTTCGACAGGATGTGCGGAACAGACCATTTTTGTGGAGTCTCCTCTGGCTCTTGTGGTGCGGCAAGCAGCACCAGTGCAAAGCCAAGCAGCGGCCATAATGCCCACGGTCCAGGAAAGAGTTGACCGGCATCCAGCACAAAACCAACGGTCGCAATGAGCGCTAGCCCAATGTAGCCAAAGATAAAACGTAGGCTATTAGCTATTTTAATACGGTCAATAACAATTGCGACGAGCCCGCCGAAGGCAAACTGCCATGCTCGTGTGCGCGTCATCAGGTATGCCTCGTCTTGTGCGAAACCTCCCACGTAGACCGCGAACGCGAGGGATGCAATAAGAATGAGGGCTAGTAGACCCGCCATAATACGGGTGGAGTTGGTTTTGAATTGTTTGGCTATCCAATACGCGCCCAGAGCTACCAACGGCCAGACAAGATAAAACTGTCCTTGAATAGAAAGTGACCAAAAGTGTTGAAATAGCGAGATGTCTTGTGCTGCGGCCTCATAGGCTAAATGTGAGCGAATGAGTTCGACATTTTCAAAGTACAGCAGCGAGGCAAGACCTTCTGTCCAGATTTGGTTGTGCTGAGGGAATGGGAAAATAACCATGCCGATAGCAACGGTTGCCACAATGACAATAGCCGCAGGGACAAAAATTCTGCGGAAGAGTCTGCCGAAATATCGAGCGAAGTTGATGACTCCATCACGTTCGGTAACTTCTCGCAGCAACATGGCGGTAAAGAGAAAGCCAGAAATCGTCAAGAAAATGTCAATGCCGCCCGAGACTCGCCCATTACCAAAAAGATGGAAGAGTACCACACCCAGGATGGCAAGCCCGCGTACCCCATGGAGCTCTGGTCGGTAGCGGCGTGCTGGGAGATTTTTAGAGATACGTTTCGTTGCTGAAACATCCGCAGCGATCGTAGTGGTCACTTTCCGCCTCGCTTATACCGTATAACTTTGGCCATGACATAGCTGGGGCCGCCCTGATTAGGGGCGGCCCCAGCTCTGTGGTGGTCTAAAGGCTTAGACCCAGCACATATTTTATTCAGCTTTTGGGAACACCGGCAGGTTTTCTCCGGCCATAGTTTCAATGGCCCGAACGACCTGGCAGGAATAGCCGTATTCGTTGTCGTACCAAACGTAGAGCACCAGACTAGAACCGTGGGAGCCCTCGTTGACGATCGTGGCTAGACCATCAACAACACCTGCACGATTGGAACCAACAAAGTCGGTGGAGACGGCATCGTGAGAGTAGATGTAGTCAATCTGGTTACGCAGTTGGCCAGTGAGTGATTCTTGGCGCAGTCGAGCATTGAGATCTTCACGCGAGGTAGTGCTCTCTAACTCCAGGTTTAAGATCGCCATTGAAACATTGGGGGTTGGCACACGAATCGCATTGCCTGAGAGTTTTCCGGATAGCTCTGGCAGCGCTTTGGCTACAGCGGTGGCAGCACCGGTTTCGGTTAACACCATATTTAGCCCAGCGGCACGACCACGACGTGAACCCTTGTGGAAGTTATCAATTAGGTTCTGGTCGTTGGTATAGGCGTGTACGGTTTCCACGTGTCCGTGATGAATACCGTATTCGTCGTTGAGAACTTTCAGTACCGGGGTAATGGCGTTGGTGGTACACGAAGCAGCAGACAGGATCGAATCTTCGGCGGTAATGTCTTCGGTGTTCACACCGAAGACAATGTTTTTCAGATTGCCTTTACCCGGGGCTGTCAGCAGTACCTTGGATGTCCCTTTGGCTTTGAGGTGCTGGCCCAGGCCTTCCTCATCGCGCCACACACCGGTATTGTCCACGACAATGGCGTTGTTGATGCCGTACTGCGTGTAATCAATAGAGGCTGGATCAGATGCATTAATGACCTGAATCTGGGTGCCATTGGCAGTGATGGTACTGGCTTCTTCATCCACCTGGATGGTGCCGTTGAAGGCACCGTGTACCGAGTCGCGACGCAACAACGACGCCCGTTTATGGATATCATCGGCAGATTTGGGACGCACAACAATAGCGCGCAAACGAAGTTTAGTGCCGCCACCAGCGTGGTCCAGCAGAATGCGAGCCAATAGGCGGCCAATACGTCCGAAGCCGTACAGGACCACATCTGTGGTCTCGCCTAGGCCTTCGCCACCCTTATCAACGATGCTAGCTAGTTCATCGCGTACAAATGCTGTGGCATCGCCACCTACGTCACGGAATTTTTTGACCATCCGTGCCAAGTCCACTGAGCCAGCACCGAGGTTGAGCTGCGACATTGCCTGAAGGATCGCAAATGAATCTTCAACCGGGAGAATGGATTCATCGACCTGACGGGCAAAACGGTGTGCCTTCAAGATGTCGACTACCGATTGGTGAACGAGGCTTCGACCATAAATGGATGTCACGACATTGTTGTTGCGGTACAACGAACCGATGAGCGGAACCATTTGTTCAGCCAACTGCTCACGTTCACTCCACTGTTGTAGAGTCTCCTGTGTGCTGGCGGTGATATCTGCCACGGTGTGGTCCTTTTCTGCATAGTGGGCGGTTGGCGGACGGCCAACCTATTGAAAACACTCTTATCTTAGCGTTACACGGCAAAGGATACAGCCAAACTAAGCCTGCATAAAGTTTCTGCCGCTACCGGCGAAGAATTGGAAGTTCATCATCGGTAGTGTAGGTCGGCTCCGATGGACATTGTAATAAAGTATCCCGGAT
This sequence comes from Candidatus Yaniella excrementigallinarum, assembly GCA_019113675.1. Lineage (GTDB taxonomy): Bacteria > Actinomycetota > Actinomycetes > Actinomycetales > Micrococcaceae > Yaniella > Yaniella excrementigallinarum. The sequence goes on along the minus strand of DXHA01000032.1, from coordinate 6,500 downwards.
CGCATCATATTCTGCTTGGGTCACCCACAGCTCGTATTTGGCTTTTACTGCTGTTTGCATGGCTACGTATTCGCAGCGAAACGCTTTATTAGCTGGTAACCAAGTGGCTGCATCCGAATCGGATTTTTGTTGGTTTGCGGTACCATCTACTGCCAAAAGGTTTAACGGGTCATTGGCGATTCGTTGGCGTTGCTCCTGCGACAACTCTTGGGCGCCTTTTTGCCAGGCGTCGGATAATGCCACGATATGGTCGATTTGAACTTCCATAGACGTCTCGGGGCCCCGGGTAAATTCGATCGTGGTTGCGGTCAATGGGTCATCTAAGACCCCGGACAGCACCTGACAATCATCAGGCCCCAAAACAGCCTGATCCAAATCACGCTGTAATATATCATTCCGGGTATCACATCCATTACCATCGGGATCTAACCAACCGTTGCCGAATTCTTCCCGGCTATACCCAGTGCGCGGAGCGCGGCCTTTTATTTCTAATGTCTCCAACTGTTCTAATGCAGTGCCTTCTTGTGGAATATAATCCTCTTGAGTTGGAAAAGCATATGTGGCGATCAGATAGATCCCAACAAGGACCAAAGCGATAGGCCAGGGCAGTTTTTTGGCAAGTCTGGTTGCAGTACGGCGACGCTGAGGCAAGGCAAAACTTTCGGCAAAATGAGTGATGGACGGGATGGAGTGCTATAAGCCGGATTCTGTCAGCTCACGATTATAAATCGTGGGCTTGATGACCATCTATCTGGTGTCTGCGTTACCGCAGCACTCAAGCAATCAACCCGAACACTGGGCGGGCCGCCTCATAGCGTGTTCTGCTTGATCTTGCACCGAATGGGGTTTACCGAGCCGGGCGTGTCACCACGTCCGCTGGTGGTCTCTTACTCCACCCTTTCACCCTTACCTCTTTAAAGAGGCGGTCTACTTTCTGTGGCACTGGCCTGCGGATTACTCCGAGTGGGTGTTACCCACCATCATGCCCTGTGGTGTCCGGACTTTCCTCGACATGTTGTCGCGGTCATCCGCATCTCCATCCCGAGTTTCTCAGTTTAGCGAATTTTGTCCAAGGAATGTAGTTTCAGCTATTACACTCAAACTCATGCTCATTTTGTTGCCCCCTTCCGAAGGCAAGACCGCGCCAGAAGACGGCCCCTCACTTGACTTTAATGATCTGGTTTTTCCCGGTCTTTCTGGTGAACGCCGCACGGTGATACACGAACTGCAAGTGGTTTCTAGTCTGGCGAATGCTCACGAAGTGTTGAAGGTCGGCAAAACCTTGCAGCACGAAATAGCCGCCAACCAACAGCTGTTAGAGGCAGCTACGGCCCCAGCGTGGCAGGTATATACCGGGGTACTTTTTGATGCGTTGGATTACGGCACCCTAGACCAAGTTGATAGTGACGCTGCGGTGGTCTTTTCCGCATTATTTGGTGTCACGCGACTAAGTGATGCGATCCCAAACTATCGGTATCCGGCAACAGCCAAACTACCGGCAATCGGCAATATAGGAACCTGGTGGCGGGAGCGGCTGACCAGCTCGTTGGATGCTTACGCCAGCGGACCGATTATTGATTGCCGTTCGACCCCATATAAGTCGTTTTGGAAAGCGCCACCACTACGCACCGTGACCATTGATGTATTTCAACGTGTCAATGGTGAACTGAAAACGGTCTCGCATTGGGCAAAGCAAGCCCGAGGATATGTGGCACGCCAACTTTTGCTGGCTCATGCCAAACAGCCGATCGGATCTTTGGACCAAGTTGCTGAGACCGTAGGTGAGTTATATGAAGTGGAACTGATCCGTCCTACGTCGAAAAAACCAGGCTCTCTGCGGATCGTATTGGACTAGTCAGTTTCGCACTAAAATTGCCCCGGTGTCGGGGCAATAAGCCAGCTCGTTGGCCGGCGTATTATTGATGGCTGCTAGTTCAGCCGGAGCGATCGGAAGCCCTGCACCAGATAAGCCGTCTGGTCTAAGTTCCATAGCACCAATCCCGTGGTTTTGATCTCTGATCTGCTCGTATTCGGTCACTAGGTCGGCCGGCAGGTCATTAGCTATTGCTGTCCGCTCAGCAGTAAGTTCTTTACCTTGTTTAGAAAGTTGTTGTCCCTGCTCATTCAGAGTGGTGATGCGAACGTTTACGGCCTGTTCTGCTTCGGTAACATTCGCCTCCGCTTGTGCCATAGATTGCTGCGATTCTTCAAGTGTTTGCATAGCCGTGACCTGATCGTCTTCAAGCTGTTCAATGCGAATGGTCAGCTCAGCGATTTCTGTGGTGACTGCCTGGATATCACGGGATGAAACATCATCAGCATCTAACCGGGCCTGCAAATTATTTCTTCGCTTCGTGGTTTCTGCTACGACATGTTCAGCCTGTTGAACGGCAAACTGATGTTCGTCTACTTGGGCCTTCATTGTGTTTGCACGTTGAACAGCCTTGGCACCGTCGTGTCGTAGTTGTTTCAACTGGTCATCATGACGTATTGCGTTGAGTTGAGTTCGCACTCTGGTCAGCTGGGTATCCAGGGCTTGCAAATCAAGAAGCTGGCGTTGTTGCTCTTTAGTTGCGGTAATGCTCATACAGTTATTCCGTTTCACTTTCGAGCTTGTGTGTGTCGTCTCCCGAGGTCAAAATGAAGTCCCACGGGTCGGTGTTGATGGCTGATACCGCAGTGGTTACGGTCAAACCTTCATCGGCTAATGCGCGCTCTAGAGCATTGGCTCCGGCCGGCAGCCATAGCCATTCGGAGGCGAAGTGGGATACATCGATCAAATAGGGCCTATCTGTTTCTGCCATGGCTTGTTCGCGGGCTTCGGAAGCCGGATGGTGGCGTAAATCGGCGGTGATGTACACATCGGCTTGGTGCTTGCGAACCTGATCAAATAAGCTATCGCCGGCTCCCCCGGTAATAGCTACTTTTGAAACCAATCCGGTGGGATCTCCAGCTACCCGAACACCACCTGCAACAGCGGGCAGTGCACTATAGACTCTGGCAGCAAACTCATCGAGTCGCATGGCTGTTGCTAGTGTGCCTACTCTTCCGATGCCTTCTTCTTCAAGACCGTCAGCAGAGGTCGCCAAAGGCACCACCTGCTCGAGTCCTAGAATTTCTGCCAATACATCAGAGACGCCTCCCACCGCCGAGTCGGCGTTGGTATGTGCCGTGATCAGCGCACAAGAGTTTTCCACTAAAGTGTGCAGAACTTTACCCTTAAATGTTGTAGCAGCCATTGAAGTCACCGGACGAAGAAATAATGGATGGTGTGTGATAACCAAATCTGCTTCATAAGCTATTGCCTCATCAGCAACAGCCTGAACCGGGTCAACAGCCCAGTGAATCCGTTTGATGACTTGGTCTGGTCTACCAGCAACCACACCTGAAGCATCCCATTGCTCTTGCAAATCCAACGGCCATAGCGACTCCATTGCCTGAAGTACTTGCGAAAGCGTTGGGTGTACCACTGTCTGATCTGATGTTTGCTGCGATGCCATGATGTCCATTGTGCCTGTTAGCAAACCTGAAATCACCCTTTAAGGCACCGGAGTACTGCGGGTATACCGGCTCCCTAAGGCTACGGTGCAATATGGTGCGACACCTGTGATGCACAAGACAAAATCGGCAAAAACGGCAGATCACAGGATAATAACAGTAAATTATCAGGAATTTGCTAAATCACTGCCATGGAGCGGATCGAACTGACGGGAATAGCGGAACCTACCCAAACACACCTTGTCTCAGGTTGCAGTCCGATAACAAGAATGTCACGGTTAATAACGTTCTGATAACGGAACGTCCGGAAGTTGACGACGTTCTTCCAGACATCCAAATCTAACACGCCGTCTTTTGAGAGAAACGATAATGACCTACACCACTCGCCGAGCACGCATTGAAGCCGAAAAAGCCGAAGCGCTGGCACTGCGGTCGCGTCGGAACAAAAAATTCTCTATGGGCCTTGCAGGCCTGGCAACCGCCGCAAGCGCCACCGTATTCGGTATGGCTCCGGCTAATGCTGCACTTGAAGATACTCCTGCTCAGGCTAGCTCCACTAGCTCAAGTTCAGCAGGTACCTACACCGTCCAGGCTGGCGATACCCTGTCATCGATCGCCAATTCACAGGGCGTATAAGTCGACGAACTGCTAAGCGCCAACGATCTGTCGGCCTCCTCCACCATTTACCCTGGAGATGTCCTCCAGCTAAGCGGTGGCAGCTCCCAAGCAGCTAGCCAAGACGCCGAGGTTGGTCCAGAAGCTGGCAACCAAGACGCCGAGGTTGGTCCAGAAGCTGGTAACACCGAAAACACCGGCGAGACTGCCGTAGAAACAAGCCAAACTGATGGTGGAAGCAGCCATATACAAACTGCTTCTGCAACCTACAGCACCGCTTCAGCCACTGGCAGCAAAGCTGCTGCTATCGATAAAGCGACCGAGATTGTCAACTCAGGAGCTACCTACCGTTTGGGGGCAAATGGACCCAACCAGTACGACTGCTCCTCGCTGACTCAGACTGCCTTTGCTTCTGCCGGCATTGACATTCCACGGGTGTCCGCTGACCAGTACGCACAGGCGCCAGCACATGACAGCCTGTCCAACGTTCAGCCCGGTGACCTAGTCTTCTGGTCAAACAACGGTTCGTCTTCAGGCATCTACCACGTCGCTGTATACATCGGTGACGGCCAGATTGCCCAGGCTCGCAACCCACAGGCCGGCATCAGTATTGATTCGCTGGATCACTACAAGCAGTACAACCCACCAATGAACTCGGTGGCTCGCTACTAAACTGCTCAATATTTCATCTCTTGGCGGTGGTACCGATATCGGTGCCACCGCCAAGATGTTTAATATCCCGACAAATCCGTATGGCCTCAAGAAATAGGGCCTGGAGCGCATTGGGGTCCTAGAGTAGAAGCGATGAACCATGCTTTTAATCTTGATGCCGTATCCAGTGGTCTTCCTGCGGCACAACTGATCGACCCGTTGCTGCAGGCACCTAGCCATGCGCCCTTACGGGTCGTGGTGGTTGCCCCACCGGGCACCGGTAAAACCACCGTAGTACCACCCGCCCTGACTAATCGGCTACAGAACCTTGCCCGTGATGGCAAAGTCGTGGTCACACAGCCACGCCGCATGGCCGCCCGTGCCGCAGCACGACGGCTGGCCCAGCTTTCCAACACCACGCTGGGCCAGCAGGTTGGCTATACAGTACGCGGAGATAAAAAAGTATCGCCAGATACCAAGGTGGAATTTGTGACCACCGGGGTATTATTGCGGCGGCTCATCGGCGATCCCGAAGCTCACGGGGTCTCGGCCATAGTGCTTGATGAGGTCCACGAACGACACCTGGATACGGATCTGAGCTTTGCCATGGTCCAACAGCTTGGTGAGTTGCGTGACACCGATAATCCACTTGACGTTGTGGTCATGTCAGCCACGCTGGAGGCACAGTTTTGGGCTGATCTACTACAGCAAGACAACGCAACGCCCCAGGTGCTCAGCGTTGAGGCCGTAACCCATCCACTACGCGAACAGTGGGCTCCGCTGCACGGCACCCAACGAGCCCTAGACGCCCGCGGGGTAACCAATAATTTCCTCAATCACATTGCAGACACAGTAATAAAAACAACACAGCATCAGTCCGATGGTGACCTGCTGGTCTTCCTACCGGGTGCCCGAGAAATTCGCCGGGTGGCCCAACGATTACGCAAACAGTTCAGTCACCACGATGGTGTAGAAATACTTGAGCTATTAGGTTCCACGCCCGCAAACGAACAAGACTATATTCTGCGACCGGAGCCTGCCCGGCAACGCCGGCGTATTGTATTGGCCACCAACGTTGCCGAATCTGCCCTGACCGTTCCCGGGGTACGCATTGTGGTTGATGCGGGGCTAGATCGGCAATCCCGGCTCGATACCGTACGCGGCGTGGCCGGGCTGGTCACCGTGGGGGCAGCAAAAGCAGCGATGATCCAACGTGCCGGTCGTGCCGCACGTGAAGCGCCAGGTCTGGTAGTGCGCTGCTTGAGTGATGCAGAGTTTGCCGCACGTCCAGCCCACACCCCACCAGAAATGCGTACCGCCGATCTCACCCAGGCCGTTTTAGACTTGGCCTGCTGGGGTACAGCAGATGCTGCCGGACTGCACCTACCCGAACCACTACCGTCACGGCCATATAATGCCGCGGTAGCCACGCTCATTCAACTGGGCGCGCTACAGCATACTGACTCCAATACTGCCCCGAAGATAACAGCGTTCGGGCGCGAACTTGCCAAGTTGCCGGTTGATCCACGGTTGGGTCGCGCTCTGAATGATGGTGCTGAATTTGTGGGTGGTCATCTCGCCGCCGAAATAGTTGCCACATTGGCCTCAGAGCACCGAGCCGAAGGGGCTGATGTAGGCAAACTCGTGCGTTGGTTACGTTCGGAGAAACCCAAACGTTGGAGTGATGACGTAGCGCGCTTACTGCGAGCGCTGCCGGAAGATACTCGAACAGACGA
>DXHA01000031.1 GCA_019113675.1 Candidatus Yaniella excrementigallinarum | reverse complement strand
GTGGCCAGCGACGTCTAAGGAGGTTAACGTTGCGTGCTGGATCAGTCGGACATCACCGTTTTCGATAAGCCGGGTAATACGTTGAGTCAGAAATAGAGACAGTGCGGCACCGGAACTATCTTCACCAGCATGCACAATGCGCGGTCGACTATGAGCTGCTTCAAGACCTAGGTCAAGCTGGTGGTCGGCATCGCGATCGGCAGGAAAGCCGGTGGCTAGCAGGTCATTGACCCGGTGTACTCCATTGCTGGTCAGAACACTGGCGGCAGCGGCATTGACTAATCCTGCACCGGCGAAGCATGTATCACGCTGGTGCAGCGTAGCAGAATCGTGGGGGCCCAAAGCCGCAGCGATACCGCCTTGAGCCAACCCGGTATTGCCGGCAGAGACGGCATCGGCACCTAGCTCACCGGCGGTAACAAGGGTGACCGGAAGGTTTGCAGCAGCAAGATGTTCAACTGCGGTCAATCCCGCTACACCTGCACCGACGACAATAATCACGGGCGTGCCGCCAACATGCGTTCCAATGCGACAGCTGCTTCTGTGGCTACGGTGTGATCTACCGAAATCTGGTTGAGCACGTGGCCTTCCAGTAGTCCTTCCAGAACCCATGCTAAGTAGGCCGGGTGAATGCGATACATAGTTGAACACGGGCAGATGACAGGATCAAGACAAAATATCGTCATCTGCGGATATTGCGCTTGTAAACGGTTAACCAAGTTTATTTCGGTGCCGATTGCAAAAACATCACCGGGCTTTCCGGTTGCGATGGCTTGACGAATAAATTCAGTGGAGCCAACGCCATCTGCAGCCTCTACAACCGGGGCAGGGCACTCTGGGTGCACAATGACCTGAGCGGTTGGGTATGTGGTGCGTGCCTTGTGAATTTGCTCGACGGTAAAGCGTTTGTGAACGGAACAAAATCCGTTCCACAAAATGACCTTGGCATCTTGTAGCTGCTGCTCGGTGTTCCCACCCAACGGTAAATAGGGGCGCCAAAGCGGCATCTGGTCTTCGGTAATACCCATGGCTTTTGCCGTGTTGCGCCCAAGGTGCTGGTCGGGAAAGAAAATGACGCGTTTCCCACGTTCAAAAGCCCATTCCAAAACGGTGGCAGCATTAGATGACGTGCACACGATACCGCCGTTGCGACCACAGAAAGCTTTGATTGCAGCCGAGGAATTCATATAGGTAACAGGGATAAGTTCTGCTTGGGCCCCGTCCTGTGTTCCCAACGCATTGGTAATTTGTTGCCAGGCAGACTCCACCTGATCGATATTTGCCATATCGGCCATTGAACAGCCGGCTGCTAAATTGGGCAGCACCACAGCTTGCTTCGGGGCGGATAATATGTCAGCGGTTTCAGCCATAAAGTGGACTCCGCAGAATACAAATGCCTCAGCCTCGGGATGGTCCTTTGCAGCTTGTGCCAACATAAAGGAGTCGCCTACGAAATCGGCATGCTTGACGATCTCATCGCGCTGATAAAAATGGCCAAGAATCTTCAACCGATCGCCAAGTTGTGCTTTGGCAGTACGAATCCGTGCATCGAGTTCCTGCTGGCTGGCTTGGGTATATTCTGCCGGTATGGGTAGCTGATGAGGAGTATTAGCTGGAGCGGTATCGTTTGTTGAAGCTCCCGGACCGTATCCGGGTTGAGTGTCGATTTCCCAGGGGTCAGTAGATAGCTGACTGTCGCAAGTAGAAGTAGGATCTGCTGGTTGTCCAACCGGAATAGTGTTTCCTAGCGGGACTGGGTTGCGCTGCTCTGTGGCGGCGGCTGCGGAAATTAGGTTAGCAACACTTGTCATGGGGCTCCTTAAGGTGATGTAGTGCTACAACTCAGTTATGGTCGGGTTGGTCTTTGAAGCGGTATAGCCGAGCGGGCCTATGGGGCGTGCCTTGTTCCACTCGGCCGGTATCTACCAGGTGGCCTTGGGCCAGTATGTCGCGACGAAAATTTGCTGGATCAAGCTGTTCACCCAAAATCGCCTCGTGTACCCGTCGAACCTGGGCCAACGTGAACTCTTCGCCCAAAAAGCGGTGAGCGACCATGGAATACTCAGTGCGTTGGCGCAATCGCCACACTGAATAATCAATAATTTCAGCGTGATCAAAAGCCAACCTGGGCAGACGGTCAATGGAAAACCACGCAACGTTTGCGTCAGCCGAAGCGATCAGCGCGCGGGAAAACTCGGTCACCGCATCCTTCGCGCCAGATACACCATCCTCGGTGACAGTGTGGGTTGGCTGGCTCGTGGGTTCTGCAGCTAGAGCTAATTCTCCGTAGAGCCCCCAGTACGCAATGGTGACCAAACGCTGTGCTGATGCTGAACGACTCGTTGCCCCGAAAGTATAGAGCTGTTCCAAATAGCCTGGGGAACGTAGAACAGCTTCATGCAGCGTTCGTGACGCCGTTTGATGCAGGTCCTCGTCCCAGGGGATTGGCCCACCCGGTAAGGCCCAGAGGCCGTCAAATGGAGGACGTGTCCGGCGGACCAATGGGAGCCATAATGTCGTTGCGTTTTCTTCTTGGCCTCCGTATCGGCCAGCATATTCGCCCCACGTAGAAATCAGATCCCCGGAGCGAGGATCAGCAACATTACCGTCCACGGGAGGATGCAGGGCGAACGCTACCGTCGATACTGCCACGGCAGGAGGCATGAAGCGTCGCTCTGTTGCGCTAGCCGCCGAGAAATTCACCACCTGCTCCTTATTTGCTTGGTCATGTCCAGCCGAAAACTACTTAATGTCAAAATGACTTTAAGTAAGTATGGAGCCTCACACCGCTGTTGTCAACAATCGTGTCGTCTGTAGCACTGGGGCAGCCGTCGATCCAGGCAATGACCTTTTGCGATATATGATTTGTCTAGGGCATGCGGAATGCTGCTGATCTAATTGTCAACTAAGGAGATGCATAATGTCGGATACGCATCATACAAATCCGTTGCAATATACGATCATTTCTTCACCAATTGGCGACCTTTTAATTGCCGCAGTGGGAGCACAGGTTATACGGGTAGCTTTTCAGGCTCAGGGCTTCCCACAAGTCTTGGATGCCTTGGGCAACCAATTTGGGCCGGCGGCCCAACATGACGATGAAACGCTCATCCATGCGGCCCAGCAATTCGATGAATACTTCGCTGGCAGAAGGCAGGTTTTCAAATTACCGCTCTATCAATACTCCACGCAGAGCTTCGGCAGGGTCGTTCAGCAGCACCTGACTACGATTCCCTACGGGCAAACCCGTTCGTATAGTCAACTGGCAGAACAATTAGGCAAGCCAGGTGCCGCCCGGGCAGTAGGCAGCGCGTGTGCAAATAATCCTTTGCCGCTAATCCAACCTTGTCATCGGGTTGTTCGAGCTGATGGTAGCTATGGGCAGTACAGCGGTAGCCCTGAAACCAAGAGCTACTTACTGGCTTTGGAGCGAGGTGAAAAACCGATTGCGACAACATCCTGAGTTTGCCAACGTCTGGATAGATACCTTTGGCGTTGCCCGTCCTGAATGGGCGATAAAGCATCCACTTTTGCAACAGTATTTCGATACTGAGTGGGGCCGACCCGTCTACGATGAACAAGGCTTATTTGAACGGCTCAGTTTGGAGGGATTTCAGGCCGGACTATCGTGGTTGACTGCTTTGAAAAAGCGTCCTGCGTTTCGGTCGGCATTTGCAAACTTTGATCCAGACATTGTGTCGCAATTTAGCGAAAACGATATCGACGAGTTAATGAAAAACGCTGGTATCGTCCGTAATGCCCAAAAGATTCGAGCGGTCATCCATAACGCCCAAGCTACAGTCGCTTTGCGGAGTAGTGGCGGGCTCTCGCAACTTATTTGGTCATACCAGACAACGCAGCCCCTAGCATTAGATTCGGCTGGAAACCCTCCCACTCAGACGGCAGACTCAGCAGCGCTAGCTAAAAAGCTAAAACACCGTGGTTTTCGTTTTGTCGGCGCAACTACGGTTTTTGCGATGCTAGAGGCCATTGGCGTTGTAAATACCTTTCCATTTCGCAAACCACATAACCTTCCGATGTACTTCCGAGGCGACTAGCCTTGAAATCGCACCCAATCATAAGGAGTAAATCCATGAGCGACCTTAAAGGCCGTCGCATAGCATTTCTCGCAACTAACGGGTATGAGCCCTCCGAACTGTATTCACCATGGGATACTGTGGTGCAAAATGGGGCAGAGGCTGTTTTGGTTTCATCCGAATCGGGCCAAATTAGCGGTGGTGACCACTCCCAAGAAGTGGACATTGACCTTACCGAAGCCAATGCTAAAGATTTCGATGCCCTGGTCCTTCCGGGTGGTACGAAAAATGCTGATCAGCTTCGAATGAATAACGCCGCTGTTGAATTTACCAAAGCTTTCTTCGACGCGGATAAACCAGTGGCTTCAATCTGCCATGCCGCATGGATGCTTGCTGAAGCTGACGTACTAAAAGGCCGTAATATGACCAGTTACCCAAGCTTGCAAACAGATTTGCGGAACGCTGGTGCCACATGGGCGGACGAAGAACTTGTCGTTGATGGCAACCTTATAACTTCGCGCTCACCTAAAGATCTGCCAGCGTTCAATGAGGCTATAATAAATAAACTCGTCGAAGAATAAGCAGACGCGTTTAAAATAGTTGGTGCAGATGTGTAGTTCATCTGCGCCAATTTTTTTATTGGCCACTCACGGTCGGGTTGTTTTGCAAACTCGCTATAGCAACAGTTCCATATATGAAGCATGATGGAATGAAACCTAACCTCGAAGAAAGTGTGAGCATATGCACAGCAACCACTGGGAAGAGACACTCGGAACTGCCATTCCCGATGACAACGCTGGCACGGTGCTAGAAGCAATGCGGCGTCGGCCTCGAGAAGACTTTTTGCCAACAGCACGCCAACATGAGGCCCGTTACGACCGCCCAGTAGATATTGGATACGGGCAGACAAACTCGCAGCCAAGTACCGTGGCGAATATGCTTTGGCTGCTGGACGTCCAACCAGGTCATACCGTGCTTGACCTGGGTGCTGGATCAGGCTGGTCCACTGCGATTCTTGGCGACCTTGTCGGTGAAAGTGGTTCAGTATTAGGCCTTGAAATCGTCCCAGAACTCGTCGAAGCCGCACAAGATGTGCTTCAGCAGCAGAATATGCCCTGGATAAGCATGCAACTTGCTACCGATCAGATTCTCGGGTCTCCGCAACGGGCGCCATTTGACCGTATCTTAGTCTCCGCAGAAGCCACTCACTTGTCAACTGAGCTAGTTAAGCAGCTCGGACCACAGGGCATTATGGTTATTCCTGTAGCTGGCCAGATGTTGCGGGTGTTGCGTCAAAGCGAGAACCCAGATGATGTGGAAGTTAGCCAGCATGGTGCATACAGATTCGTGGAGCTACGGTCTTCATAGTGACATGACCAAACATCTGATCTAAAAATCCAGCAGGACAGTTCGAAATTCTGCCGGTTTTGCGGCTACTGCCACCAAAATTCGGAATTTATGGCTAAGTATGGCACAATGTTTCAGGTGTTGATGATCAATCAACATTCCGCCCTGGTGTAATGGCAGCACGCCAGCCTTTGGAGCTGTGTGGTCTAGGTTCGAATCCTAGGGGCGGAACGCCGCATCGCGGTTGAGAAATGGCGTCTTACAATTTAAGGTCAGATTTTCTTGAGTTCTTCTTCTCCCGCGGCTGTAATCGTGTTGGCAGCCGGTGCCGGCACGCGAATGAAATCGTCTTTACCAAAAGTTCTGCATCACATTGGTGGGCGTTCTCTGGTTGGTCATGCCCTCGATGCTGCAGTGAGCTTGCAGCCCGAACACCTTGTTGCTGTTGTCCGCCATGAACGCGAACGTGTTGTCGACCATGTGCTGACGCATAATCCCGACCTAGTTATTGCAGATCAGGACGAAGTTCCTGGCACAGGTCGAGCCGTTGAACTGGGTCTGCAAGCTATTGGCGCAGTCAATGGAACTGTCGTGGTGACCTACGGTGATGTGCCGTTATTGACACCCGAAACTCTTGACGCTTTGGTAGCAGAACATCAAACAGCAAAAAATGCCGTGACTGTCTTGAGCGCTCAGGTGCCAGACCCCACCGGGTACGGCCGGATAGTACGCGATGACAACGGTCTCGTTACTCAGATTGTTGAGCATAAAGACGCGCTGAAAATAGCGGAAGACACTGGTGATTCGTCAGTCGCTGATATCACCGAAATTAACTCCGGTATATACGCCTTTGATGGGGCTATTCTGGCCCGTACGTTGGCCGAAGTTAGCACCGATAACGTGCAGGGCGAGAAATATTTGACCGATGTCTTGGGGTTAGCTCGAGCTGAAGGCGGCCGTGTCGCGGCATATGTGACCGATGATCTCATGGAAGTTGAGGGTGTCAACGACCGGATACAGCTCGCAGCGCTCGGGGCCGAACTGAACCGTCGCATAACCCAGCGCTGGATGCGCCAGGGCGTTACTATCATTGATCCTGCAACTACCTGGATTGATGTAGACGTTGAGCTGTCTCAGGACGTGACTCTTAAACCAAATACCCAGCTGCAGGGTACTACAACGATCGCTACCGGTGCCTCTATCGGCCCAGATACAACACTCAACAACGTTGTGGTTGGACAAGACGCCAACCTTCGACGCGTTGAAGCCACTGAGGCTCAAATCGGGCCGGGAGCGACAGTCGGTCCTTTCACCTATCTGCGGCCGGGCACGGTTCTAGGCGAAGCCGGTAAGATCGGGGCGTTTTATGAAACCAAAAACGTCCAGATTGGCCGCGGAGCAAAACTTTCGCACCTGGGATATGCTGGGGATGCCGAAATTGGTGAAAATGCCAATATCGGTTGCGGCAATATCACCGCTAACTATGATGGAATAAACAAGCATCGTACGGTTATTGGCGCCGAAGTACGCACCGGTTCCAATACCGTCTTCACGGCTCCGGTAACAGTAGGCGACGGTGCATATACTGCAGCTGGTGCAGTAATCCGTAACGACGTACCACCAGGAGCATTGTCGATGAATGCCGTTGACCAGCGCACCATAGAAGATTGGGTAATGGAGCGGCGACCCGATTCGGCAGCTGCAAAAGCTGCTCGCAAAACGAACGAGAAGTCATAAACTTCCCAACTTCCTATTGGAAGGCTGTAGCAGCGTTTACAGTTGAAGCACTATCAAGACGCCGAACGTTCTAGGGAGAACTTGGTTGAGCGAAATCGTCACCAATGAGAACAAAAAACTCGTGTTGGCTTCGGGTCGGGCGCACCCTCAGTTAGCCGAGGAAATCGCTGAACACTTGGGTACCGAGCTGTTGCCGTTGGACGCCTATGACTTCGCAAACGGGGAAACCTATGTTCGCCCAAGTCAATCGGTGCGCGGTAAAGATGTTTTCATCCTACAAGCACATCCAGCGCCAATGAATAATTGGGTAATGGAACAACTTCTCCTATGCGATGCAATGAAACGTGCCTCTGCCCGTCGCATCACCGTGGTCTCACCGTTCTACCCCTACGCGCGACAGGACAAAAAAGGACGCGGACGTGAACCAATCTCGGCTCGCATGATTTCGGATCTGTATGAAGCCACCGGAGCCCACCGCATCATGACGATGGACCTTCACACCTCCCAGATTCAGGGCTTTTTCAACGGCCCAGTTGACCATCTATTTGCTTTCCCTATCTTGGTTGACTACATCCGTGGTCGCGTCGACGTTGACAACGTCACAGTCGTCTCGCCGGACACCGGTCGGGTGCGTGTTGCGGAGCAATGGGCTGAACGCCTCGGGGGCGCTCCGCTAGCTTTCGTCCATAAGTCACGAGACCTCACCCAACCAAATAAAGCCGAATCGAAAACGGTAGTTGGTCAAGTTCAGGGTAGAACCTGTGTGCTGATTGACGACATGATTGATACGGGTGGCACTATTTCGGGTGCAGTAAAAATTCTCAAAGACGCCGGAGCAACAGACGTCATCATTGCGGCAACGCATGCTGTGTTTTCGGGACCGGCACCAGAGCGCCTAGCCAATTCTGGTGCAAGTGAAGTGGTTGTTACCAATACTTTGCCATTACCTCAGGACAAGCGTTTCGATAACTTGACTGTTCTGTCAGTGGCGCCAGTGTTAGCAAATGCTATCCGGGAAGTCTTTGAAGATGGCTCGGTGACCAGCCTATTTGATGGCAACGTATAACTTGTTAAGCATTTGAATTTGGCCGCTGTCCTTATGGGTAGCGGCCAAATTCGTTACTAGGCCAAGCTGGTGATATAGTAGTGAGGCGTTGCCCAGGCGAGGGAGTCTCACCACTCCGTGATCGACGAGGCTTGCAAGCATCATAGTTTTGTTTTGCAGTTCCTGCCTGGATCATCAAAGTGCAATACGCACTGTTCGTTATACAGGAGGAATATTATGGCACTAGATATTGTAGATCTGCCAGTAGAAACACGCACTGATTTTGGCAAAGGTGCTTCACGCCGTGCACGCCGCGAAGGTTACATCCCGGCTGTACTGTACGGTCACGGTGAAAAACCGCGTCACCTATTGCTGCCAGGACATGAAGGCTTTTTGGCCCTGCGTAACCCAAACCAGTTGTTGCGCTTGGTCGAAGGTGACTCTACAGAAATGGCGCTACCAAAGGATATTCAGCGCAATATACTGCGGGAAGGGATCAACCACGTTGATCTGTTAATCGTACGCCGCGGTGAGCGAGTCACTGTTGAAGTACCTGTTGAAGTTATTGGCGAAGTTGCGCCTGAACACACCTATGTGTTGGACGTCATTACAGTGCCGGTGGAAGCCGACGCGTTGGACCTTCCTGACTCAGTAACCATCGACCTAACTGATCGCAAAGCCGGGGAACACGTCTATGCTCCAGATGTTGTGTTGCCAGAAGGTGTCAATATTGAGCTCGATGAAGAATACCTGATTGCGACTGTTGACTTGGTCGTTGAGCAGGATCTTGGTGAGGAAACCGATGAAGAGGCCGATGAGGAAGTCCCAACCGTTGACGAGGAAACGACCGACGAAGAAGAGTAAGCTACGTGGTTTCCCAAACTAGTGGAGCGCTTGATCCCACCGCCGGTCCCGTACTGGTGGTGGGGTTGGGCAATCCCGGAGACCGTTATGCCACGACCCGGCACAATATCGGTCACATGGTGGTCAATGAGTTAGCCACCCGCCATAAGCAGCGATGGAATGTGCATAAAGCAGGCGCCGCGGTCGCAGAATTTCGGTTAGGCCTTGGCGGCCCCAAGGTGGTGCTGGCAAAACCTGCTGCATATATGAACTTGTCCGGAAAACCTATTGCCGCGTTGCTAAAGTTTTATAATATTCCTATCGCTAATTTGATAGTCATCCATGATGAGCTAGACATCAATTTTGACGCGTTACGAATCAAACGCGGCGGGGGAGAGGGCGGTCATAACGGTTTGAAATCGACCTCGCAAGCAGTCGGTACCAAAGACTACTTACGCGTCAGGGTCGGTATTGACCGGCCGCCAGGACGTATGGCTGCCGCCGATTATGTATTACGTCCCTTTTCTTCTGCACAACGCCAGACGCTTGCCATGCACATCGATCGCGCAGCAGATGCCGTGGAGTCACTGATCGAATCTGGTTTGACGGCAACGCAGAATCGTTTCCATCAAAAGTGACTTTGCGTATTTCGGTGGGCAGGAACATAAATAGCCAGCCCACCAAAATACGCAGGCATATGACTAGGGCTTTTTCAACCAGCTATCGAGTTTCATCGTGAGCCCATTTAGCAGCTTACCAACCTGCGGCTCGGCCATTTGGGCAATTTTGGACCCGAGCAATGGGATGGAGGACTTTACTGAACCTTCGGTTTTTACCACGGTTCCGGTCCCATCTTCAGTCGCAGACAGCTTGATCGTGGCTGTTGCCGTAGCTTTGGCCACAGGTACCTTGATGGTGACATTGGCATCGCGTGAGCCATCCTCAGCTGCTGCAGACCAGGCTTCGTCCTGATTTATCTGAATCCTACCTTTAGCAAAGCGCTGGATGGCAGAAGGTAACCGTGGTGCGACGTCCTCACCGTCAACCGTGCGTTGGATATTGACTGAAACAGTATCACTGGAAGCAGGTTGGGAAGGTTTGGCCGAAAATTCGTTAAGTTCAGCCCGGAATGCGTCGGAGGCATAAATATGAAAATCGCGATTCAAAAGTCCGCTAAATACTTGTTCTGGGGGATGGGAAATGGTCGTAGTTTCGTCGAACGCCATGTGTTTCCTCTCTAATGCTCGCCAGCAGTGGATACTAAGCAAGTGTAGCCGTTGATGGGACGAAAACAGTTATGCTTGTAGTTGCGCCGGATGTGAATACCAGGATATTGGAAGTTAGATTTGTTTGAGAACGCCGTACTGTCAGGGCTGTTAAACCACCTTGAAACCGATCAAGCTGTTACAGCCATGCGAAGCTCAATTGCAAGGCCTGAACGCACCCCGGATCTTTCGCTAACACTGCCTGACGGCGCTCGTGAGGCTGTGACGGCGCTGCTTGCCGATGCGCTTGATGGCTCCACGTTTTCCGACTCTGTGGTTCTACTGGTTACGGCCACTGCTCGAGAGGCCGAAGAACTTGCACAAGGCTTAGGCTCGTGGATGGATGCCGAAACTGTCGGGCATTTTCCCTCCTGGGAAACGTTGCCCCATGAGCGACTATCGCCCCGAAGCGACACCGTGGGCGAGCGCATGGCAATACTACGAAAATTGGCGCACCCAGGCGTTGATGGGCAAAAAGCTTTGAAAGTGCTTACCGCACCGGTACGGTCAATCGTGCAACCCATCGTTAAAGGCCTGGGCGATCTTCAACCGGTGTTATTAGAAACCGGGGAATTCTATGACTTCGAAAAGGTCGTGATGGATCTTGCTTCGGCGGCCTACTCCCGAGTGGATATGGTATCTCGTCGTGGCGAGTTTGCTGTGCGTGGTGGCATTATCGATGTTTTTCCACCAACCGCAGATCATCCATACCGTGTGGAATTCTTTGGTGATGAAGTTGAAGAGATCCGGTATTTTTCCATTGCTGATCAGCGCTCATTAATTGATACTTCAGCAGACGGATCGGAAACACCACACAGTGTCTATGCTCCGCCATGTCGTGAGCTGCTGTTGACAGAAGCAGTCCAGCAACGCGCACGGGATCTGCAAGCATCTATGCCCAACGTCTTAGAAATGCTGGAGCCGATCTCAAATGGTGTTGCCGTTGAAGGCATGGAATCTTTAGCCCCTTTGCTCACCGAGATGCAGTCCTTTTTAGAAGTGCTGCCCAAAGGCTCATTGACGGTGGTGGTGGAACCTGAAAAAGTTCGTAGCCGGGTGGACGATCTGTTGGCCACCAATGAGGAATTTTTGCAAGCCGCTTGGGCTGCAGCTGGTGAAGGCCTAGCCGCACCGGTGGAAAATCAGCAGGAAGCTGGTGGGTTCGCCACCTTGGGTGACACTCGAACACTGGCGTTGGAGAACGATCAGGGCTGGTGGCAGTTCACTGCTTTCAGCATGGACGAAACGTTTGACTCCACGGCTTTATCCACCGGGTTCACATCGCCAACACAGTTTTCTGGTGATATTCCAGCTCTTATGGAACACGTCGGTAATCGAATACGTGACCACTGGGCAATTGTGGTGGCTACTCATGGTCCCGGACCAGCACGGCGGTTAACCGAATTATTTTCTGAACAGGGCCACGCTACAACGATGGTTGAAGCAGTGACCAAACTCGAACCTGGCACGATCCAAGTGACTGCGGCCAGCCTTGGCGCCGGCTTTGCCTGGCAGGCGCAGCGACTCGCGGTTGTCACAGAATATGATCTGTTTGGACGTCAGGCTGCTGGGACACAGCGAGGCCAGCGTCGTTCTTTGGCACGTAAGCGTCGAAATGCCGTGGACCCTCTCACGCTTGAAGAGGGTGATTTTGTTGTGCATAACCAGCACGGCATTGCCAAGTTTATCGAACTGCAACGTCGTAAGGTCGCTGGGGCTCGTTCCACTGCGGGCGAGGAAGGCTACCGCGAATACTTGGTTTTGGAATTCGCGCCGTCCAAGCGGGGCGGTGCAGGAGACCGGTTATTTGTCCCCACAGATCAACTTGATCAGGTTTCCCAATATGTCGGTGGCGACGTCCCTTCGCTGTCGAAGATGGGCGGGTCGGATTGGGCCCAGACTAAATCTAAAGCCCGCCGTGCAACCCGGGAGATTGCCAAAGAACTTATTCAACTGTATTCGGCTCGGATGGCAACCTCGGGCCATCCCTACCCGCCAGATACACCCTGGCAAGCTGAACTTGAAGAAGCATTTCCGCATATCGAAACCCCAGATCAGTTGACTACAGTCGAAGAAGTCAAACATGACATGGAAGCCGAAACCCCTATGGACCGGCTTGTGGCTGGTGATGTTGGGTTTGGTAAAACCGAGGTCGCTGTTAGGGCTGCGTTCAAAGCCATTCAAGATGGCAAACAAGTAGCATTACTAGTTCCCACAACTCTGCTAGCCCGCCAACATACGGAAACCTTCACGGAACGCTTTGCTGGGTTTCCTCTGACGGTGCGCACCTTATCGCGCTTTCAAAAAACCAAAGAATCCCGTGAGACAATCAATGGCTTGGCAGAGGGCACCGTCGATATGGTAATTGGTACCCACCGGCTGTTGTCCGATGAGGTCCAGTTCAAAGAACTCGGATTAGTCATTGTCGATGAAGAACAGCGCTTTGGTGTGGAGCATAAAGAAAAGCTCAAACAAATGCGTACTAATGTGGATGTGTTAGCAATGACCGCCACACCAATACCACGTACGCTGGAAATGTCTATGACGGGCATCCGGGAGACTTCCACACTAGCTACCCCTCCCGAGCAACGTCACCCGGTGCTAACTTATGTGGGCCCCTATACCGATAAACAAATCACGGCAGCTATTCGTCGTGAATTGATGCGGGAAGGGCAGGTGTTTTACGTACATAATCGTGTCAATACGATCAATAAGGTGGCCGCAAGAGTTCAGGAATTGGTTCCAGAAGCCCGTGTTGCAGTGGTGCACGGAAGGATGGCTGAATCTACCCTGGAACAAATCATGGTTGATTTTTGGGAAAAAGAGTACGACGTCCTAGTTTCAACTACCATTATCGAAACCGGTTTGGACATCGCCAACGCCAACACCCTGATTATTGAAGATGCACATCGCTATGGACTGTCGCAGTTGCACCAGCTGCGTGGACGTGTCGGTCGTGGCCGCGATCGGGCCTATGCCTATTTCCTTTATGACCCGGGTAAACCACTTAATCAAGTTGCTATGGAGCGTCTCAAAGCTGTGGCTACACATAACGAGCTTGGGTCCGGGCTTCAATTAGCCCAAAAGGACCTAGAGATCCGAGGGGCAGGAAATCTACTTGGTGGAGAACAATCAGGACATATCGCCGGTGTAGGTTTTGATTTGTATCTTCGCATGGTGGGTGAAGCAGTTGCAGACTTCAAAGGCGAAGAAGATACCACACCCCAAGAAGTCAAAGTCGAGCTGCCAGTCAATGCTCACCTGCCACATGACTATGTTCCAGGTGAGCGACTCAGGTTAGAAGCCTACCGGAACCTGGCGCAGGCCACGGATGCCGATGCCGTAGCAGCAGTAGTAGAGGAACTTAATGACCGGTATGGTCCGTTGCCAGAACCAGCTGAAAACTTGGTGGCGGTAGCCAATTTCCGAAACACTGCTCGTACCTACGGAATATACGAAATCATGTTGATGGGCAAAAACATCAAATTTGGCCCCGTCAATGAGTTGCCAGACTCGCGGGCAATGCGAATGCAACGGATGTACCCGGGGGCAGTGCATCGCGCGCCACTCCAGGCGATCATGGTGCCACGGCCTAAGACATCAGCCGTTACGGGCAAAGAGCTCGTAGATGCTGACCTGCTGGAATGGGCAGGCGAATTTATTAACACGGTCTTTGGGGAGAACTAAAATTCTTCGCCGTGGCGATGACGAAAAATATTTGGCTCCTGCCGGGTTCCAGCCAGCAAACGGGCAGCCGGGGTACTGTTGACGAGCAACGCCACAGCAAATGAGATAGTGATAGCAGCACTGAGACGCAAAGCATAGTCTTGGACGCTATCTTCACCGAAGCCGTTTTGATACATCCATACCAGCACCAGCCCGTGTATGAACACCACCGGGGTACCGGTTCGCACTAGGCGCGATACCGCGGCTCGTGCCGCTGGAAGCCTGTACAGTGTGTTATTGATCCAGGTGGCAAAGACCAGAATGA
Source organism: Candidatus Yaniella excrementigallinarum (assembly GCA_019113675.1). Classification (GTDB taxonomy): domain Bacteria; phylum Actinomycetota; class Actinomycetes; order Actinomycetales; family Micrococcaceae; genus Yaniella; species Yaniella excrementigallinarum. The sequence continues at coordinate 3,067 of DXHA01000031.1, read as the reverse complement.
ACCCAGCAGTTACGATAATGGCGATTAGTGGGGTCAAGCCCAGTGTTCCAAAATCGCCAGACTGGATATAGTGGCCTTGAATATCAAACTTCCAGGTTGTAACAAGGCCGGTTGCTATTAGCACCAGGCCGATTGTGGCAAGTACGCTTGCCGAATATCGAAGCACAATCGGCATTAGTGCTTTGCGCAGTAACTCGCCGCACAGCAGATAAAACAGTACTGGCCATGCCAACCCTAACCGCAGGGGTGTACTGACTAACGGATGGCTTGCTAGGGTCCCGTCAGACACTAACATGGCCCAATAATAGGAAAGAGCTAGGCCGCCAACGGCCACCGCCCAGACAACTACAGTCCCAAAGCGTTCCAAGAATCGTCGCAGAATAGAGGCGGCAGCAAGGGTAGTAATAAACCAGGCAGCCATCCAAAAAATAGACTGATTTGCGCCACCGGCCCAGCCAGTTGCTAAGTGTTCCAGGATAACTTCGTCTTGGCCCCACAGTACGATAATCAGCCACATTGATATCACAACCGACCAGCTTAGATACGGGATGATCAGACTATCCCAGCGTTTCGTGACTTCAACCTGTAACGATCGGCTCGGCGTGAAGAAAAAACCGGACAGCATAAAAAATAGCGGCATACGCCAAATGGTCAACAGTGTGTCGTGGGGAAATGGCCCCGCATGGCCGACCACAACCATCGTGATCGAAAAGACTCGAAGCAGATCGATCCCGATGTTCCGGGCTGGTCTTGTGGCAGACATAAACCTACTTCAGACGATGGGCACTGTGTAATCAATTGAGGTGGTGGCTAATCTATTACGCAAGCATCTGCTGGTAGGAAGCCGGTGGTAATTAGTTAATTATTGCGAGCATGCTCATAAGGTACTAGCCAGACCTGAACTGCAGATAAGAAACAGGTACGAAAATAGAACAGCACCCGGGCTAAAACCCGGGTGCTGTTCTAAAAGTTACTACTTAGCTGTTTACAGATTAGGGGAATGAGTTTCGTGGGTAGGGTCGGTTACGAATTCATAATCCACGGTATTGGATTTACCAATTATTTGTTTCGGAATGAAAAACGCAAGGGCACCCAAGATCAGCACACTAGACATGGGGAACCATACATTTTCGAAGGCAAGAAAATTGAACATGTACAGTCCAACAACAAATACAGCTACCAGGATGATATAAGCAATCAGGTTACCGGCGGTGTTGCCTTGGCCGGAATAATCTGTTGGTTTGCCGTCACGAATCAACGGGAACACCTCGTTCTGTCAAAATAGTTATTATCGCCAGTCTAACCTGGGCGACGGTGCGATGATGTGTTGTTAACTAACAATAGCGTACGTGGCGCTGGCACCAAGCCGCGTTGCGCCAGCTTTAAGCATATGTAATGCGTCCTGTCGGGTACGAATGCCACCGGATGCTTTGACCCCCGCTTGATCACTGACGGTCTGGCGCATGAGAGCGACATCTTCCACCGTGGCACCACCGGAACCAAAGCCAGTAGAGGTCTTTACAAAATCGGCGCCGGCGGCCACGGCAGCTTCACAAGCCAATATTTTTGCTTGGTCCGTCAGCGCGGCAGTTTCTAAAATAACTTTGACTATTACCTCGTGATCTTGTGCAGTTGTAACGACGGCCTTGATGTCTGCTACCAGTAAGTCGGTGTCAGCCGACAGGGCTGCTGCCTGGTTGATAACCATATCCAATTCATCAGCACCGTGTGCAATTGCTTGGGAGGCTTCAAAAGCTTTAGTTTCGGGGGTGTGTGCCCCAGTTGGGAAACCAATGACAGTACAGACGTTAACGCTGGACTGGGCTAGCTGCTCTGCGGCACGGGCGACCCAGACTGGTTGAATACAGACGGAAGCTGTGCCATATTTCGACGCTTGATCACACAGCGTGTCGATATCCTGAGCGGACGCGGTGGGCGAGAGTAAGGTGTGATCAATTAGGCCGGCTAATTGATCAGGAGATAATGCATCCACCTCGGTGGGATGTAGCGGTGCGATAATTGACACGGTCCCTCCTTAAACCAGTTTAACTAGGTTGGCTGCTTCTTCCCGCAGGCCATCCATAGCTGCTTGCACAGTACCAAAGGCTGTGCCCGGTGCAGCTGAGACCGACACATAACATTTTACCTTTGGTTCCGTGCCAGAAGGTCGAAGCATTAATCGTGCATTGACTATGCCCTTAGTAGAAAACTCGATCATATTCATGGGACCATATTCTTGTGCCAGATTAGCTTGCGGGTTGGCGTAATCAACAACGACTACTGGGCTCTGCTGTGCAAGCTGCAAGGGCGGGTTTTTCCGTAGATCATCAAGGAGACCAGCTCCAACTGCTGGGGAAGGTACCGGCACCGAAACTTGATCCGTCATACTCGGACCAAGTTGGGCACTGAGTTTACGAAGATAGGCTACGAGATCACTACCTGCGGTTTTTAGTTCGGCGGCTAGGTCTGCCAGCACAACAGCAGCACTGAGTCCATCCTTATCTTTCACCAGGTGCGGCGCGACTGCATAGCCGAGGGCCTCCTCGTAGCCGAAACCCAGATTATCGACCCGACAAATCCACTTAAAACCTGTTGGAGTAACGCGATGTTTAAGTTGTGCTTGACCGGCAAGTTTAGCTAATTGTGGCGCAGAAACCACCGAATTTGCTAAAACGAGCCCGTTGGTTGCTAAATACGGCATCAGACGTGCTCCCAAAAGCAGCCCGATATGATCACCAGATAACCGGTGCCATTCACCATCGACCGGTACTGCGACGGCCAGCCGATCAGCATCGGGGTCATGAGCGATGACTAGATCAGTTTCGGGAAGTGAATTGGCCGTCGAAAAGGCTAGATCCAAGGCTCCTGGCTCTTCTGGGTTGGGAAATGCCACAGTAGGAAAATCTGGGTCCGGATCTACTTGCTGATCAACTAGAGCCATTGTGTCAAAACCGGTTGCTGACATGAGTTGGCAAAACACCCCGGCTCCAACACCATGCATGGGAGTATAGACAATGTTGAGTCCGGAACGTTGGGTCGTTGGCGACAGCTCGTCTAAAAACTGGCT
>DXHA01000030.1 GCA_019113675.1 Candidatus Yaniella excrementigallinarum | reverse complement strand
TCAGCCCACTACGCAAGGCGGCACTATTTGCCATGGGTGCTGATGGCCGGCGTTCCCTACCCGAGCTGGCAACCAAACCGTTTCGTCGACTCCGTAAGAAACTGCGCCTGACCCCAAGATCTGGTGGGCCCAAAGTAGTGTTGTGGGTCGATTCGTTTACGGATAATCTCTCCCCCGAGATCGCCCTGGATGCCATCAGCGTATTAGAAGCAGCCGGTTGTGAGGTCGCCATTGCTGAGCCCGGGGCGTGTTGTGGTCTGACCATGATCAGCACCGGCCAACTAACCGCCGCCAAACGACAACTGACCAATACCGTCAATATTTTGCATCCATATGTTGCAGCCGGCTATCAGGTCGTTGGACTGGAACCAAGCTGTACTGCCACGCTGCGCTCGGATCTGACCGAACTCTTGGCGCATAATCGTGAGGCCCGTGCAGTAGCTGACCAGGTGAAAACCGTTGCCGAACTACTAACCACAATTGATTGGGAACCACCACAGATCAACCGCAAACTTTTGGTCCAACCACACTGTCATCAGTATTCGATCATGGGTTTTGAAACCGACCGAAAACTGTTAGAAAAACTGGGTTGTGACGTCGAAATTTCAGCCGGCTGTTGTGGGTTGGCGGGTAATTTCGGCATGGAAAAGGGACACTACGATGTGTCGGTAAAAATCGCTGAAGACGGGATCCTACAAAAGATTGCTGAATCCCCGGACCGTGAAGTCTTGGCTGACGGCTTCTCATGCCAAACACAGATTACCCATCTAAATGGCGGCAACAGCCGTCACCTGGTGCAGCTGATCTCCGAGGGGTTGCCAAAAGCATAATCAGCTGCGCTAGATATTTGTGTTCCAGCCTGCTTTATTCCTCACTAAACGCCGAGTCGATCATGACCGCATACATGCTCTCAGGATTGCTACGGTACGCCAGCAATGCCAAGTGCGTTGCGGTCCGCTGCTCCGGATCATTTGTCAGGGAGTAACCCAGTTGCTGTTCTAGTTTATTGATCCGGGCATATAGCGCCGGACGGGACAGATGCACAGCACGAGCCAATGATGCTTTGTTTTCTGCTGTAACGACAGCTTCAAGAAAGTTGAGCTGGTGGTCAAACGCCTGGCGGTTGCCATGAGCTTTCAATAAGCCGGCTAGTTCGGTAACCACGAAGGCCCTCATCTGCTCGTGGTCTTGCAACGTGGCTAATAACCCTTGCAGGCCCAGATCCTTAGCGGTGAAGTACACCCGCTGCGTACCGGTTGATGAGGCATAAGCTTGTGCAGCCTGGGCGATCTGTGCCGTTTTACCGAGCATTTCTGCGGCCCCTTTGGCCGTATCGGATGCACTGCCAACACCGGCGATGAGCTGTCCTTGACCGCGCAGCCTGGCGTTAAACCGTGTCCGGGTGGATTCGATGAGACTGCTAATCGTCGTGCTGGCGTAAAGCGGCAAGAGCATATCCACTACCCCGATTTCGCTGCGTGCCGCGAAGACGGGCAACTTGAGCACACCACCGACATCGTCGAGAGTGTCTAAGAGGATCCCCGACCAACGATTCAGTTTGTCTTCGGTGGCGTCGGCACCCCAGATACGAAACACAAGAGGTACCCATTTCACTGCTTGGACCGGAGGTTGGCTGAAGGTTTCGGTAAGTCGCCACAGGATTTCCTGATCCGAAAGCTCGGTTCCTTTACGCAGCTGATAGAACAGTGATGAAGCAATGGAACGTCGCATTTCTTGCTGGGAACGCTGGGCCAGCACAGAGATCGACACGGCTTGGCTGGCGCGCTCTAGCACTGTTTGTACCAATGAATCTTCGGTTGGACAATGCTGACTAATGATGAGTCGGCCTAGTACTTCATCTCCGGCAACCACGCGGTGTTCGGCCACCACATGCCTGGTTGATTCGTGTTCGGTAGCCTCCCAGATTACCGGGCAACCCAGTAGTGCGGTGGCTTCGGCAACGATCCGGTCGGTTGAGGCCGAACCGACAGACAGGTTGGTGAAGGCTTCATGAATTCGACGGTCGGTTTCGACTTCTTGCAGTCGAGCAGCGGCAATATTTTCGTGGACGTACTGGGTCAATTCCACAAAGCGGGTACGTTGAGCAAGGATGTAGACGGGTACCCGGCGTTGCCGTGCGGCGTGTTTTAGCGCCTCAACCACGTGCTGTCTGCCGGCTAAAATTTCGGCGGCGACGGCAACGGCACCGGTGTCTTCCACAGCATCCAAGAACCGGTTTGCTGCGGTGACACCGTCGTCGGTAGCTTGAGCAGCTTGGTCGAGAAACGTGGCGGTGGTCAAAATGAATTCGCCACCGGGCAGCAGGCCTTCTGGACGTTCGGTTTCGAGGATGTGCATCCAGCGTACAGGCTCGTTATCGGCATCAGGGTCCGGGGCGGAGACTAATTCTGGGGCGGCAGATTGAAAGATGTCCAGGGCCACAACCCTGCCGACTGTGATGTGCTGCATATACGCAGTGTAACTAACCAGCCGCAAACCCAATACACAGTGTCACTGTTTTGCGGTGTGGTTTGGGGGCATGGTGAAGGTACAAGCTTTCTGTGAGCAAAGGATATCGATGAACACTATTAACCATTGGATCAACAACGCCTACACCGAAGGTGCTGAGGACGGCATCTAACGCGCCGAGGTCACCAACCCGGCAAGCGGCAAGGTTTCCGGGCAGGTCGCTATGGGTGGTCAAGCCACCGTTGACGAAGCGGTGGCTGCAGCCAAAGCAGCATTTCCGGCCTGGCGGGATACCTCGTTGTCCAAACGCACCCAAATCCTGTTTCGCTACCGCGAGCTACTCAATGAGCGCAAGGAAGAATTGGCGGCCCTCATCACCGCCGAGCACGGCAAAGTGCTTGATGATGCGCTAGGTGAGGTTACCCGCGGTCTAGAGGTCGTGGAGTTTGCGTGCAACATGCCCCACCTGCTCAAGGGCGGCTACACCGAAAATGCTTCAACAAAGGTTGATGTGCATTCCAAGCGCCAACCGTTGGGCCCGGTGGCCATTATTTCGCCATTCAACTTCCCGGCAATGGTACCCATGTGGTTCTTCCCGATTGCGATTGCGGCCGGAAATACCGTGGTGATCAAACCTTCGGAAAAGGATCCTTCAGCCGTCAACTGGGAAGCCGAACTCTGGAAAGAAGCCGGACTGCCCGACGGAGTTTTCAATGTCGTCCACGGCGGAAAACCAGCCGTAGACGCACTGTTAGAACACGACGACATCAAATCGGTGTCATTTGTGGGCTCGACCCCGATTGCCAAGTATGTGTACGAGACGGCAACCGCCCACGGCAAACGGGTCCAGGCGCTTGGCGGAGCGAAGAATCACATGGTCGTGCTGCCGGATGCTGATTTGGATCTGGTGGCCGATAACGCCATCAACGCCGGTTTCGGTTCCGCCGGGGAACGCTGCATGGCGGTTTCAGCCGTCGTGGTGGTCGGAGATATAGCCGACGATCTGGTGGATAAGATTGCCGAGCGTGCACGCAATCTGCACACCGGTGATGGTACACGCGGCACCGATATGGGCCCACTGGTGACCTCCGAGCATCGCGATAAGGTGGCCGGGTATATAGATACCGGTGAAAACGAAGGCGCCCGGGTGGTCGTGGATGGACGTCAGGGCGAATTCGATGCCGATGGCAACGGATTTTTTGTTGGGCCGACCCTATTTGATCACGTCAGCACGGATATGACCATCTACCGAGAAGAGATTTTTGGTCCGGTGCTGTCAGTGCTGCGCGTCGATACCTATGATGAAGCACTTGAACTAGTCAATGCCAACCCCTACGGCAATGGTACGGCGATTTTCACCAACGACGGCGGGGCTGCACGCCGCTTCGAAAACGAAGTCGAAGTGGGCATGATTGGCATCAACGTCCCAATTCCCGTGCCGATGGCCTACTACTCATTCGGGGGCTGGAAAAACTCGCTATTCGGCGATACCCACGCTCACGGCACCGAAGGTGTGCACTTCGTTACCCGCGGCAAAGCCGTCACCACCCGCTGGGTTGACCCATCGCACGGTGGCATCAACCTGGGCTTCCCACAAAACCAATAAGGAGCATCATGACTGTGTCACATTCAGATATTACCGAGGCACTGAAAGCTGAGGGCCAGCGCGCCTATGAGCTGGACCGCAAACATGTGTTCCACTCCTGGTCAGCACAGGACGGGCTGGACCCATTCAATGTGGTCAAAACTGAAGGCTCTCATCTGTGGGATGCCGATGGCAAATGCTATATTGATTTCTCCTCACAGATGGTCAATACCAATGTTGGCCACCAACACCCCAAGGTGGTAGCGGCAATTCAGGAGCAGGCTGCCACGATTGCTACGATCGCCCCGGCACATGCTTCAGCGCCGCGCTCCGAGGCCGCTCGGCTCATTGCCGAACGGGCACCCGAGGGTTTGGACTACGTGTTCTTTACTAATGGTGGCGCCGATGCCAACGAGCATGCCATTCGCATGGCGCGGTTACATACCGGCAAACCCAAAGTACTCTCGGCCTACCGTTCGTATCACGGCGGCACCGACCTGGCCATCAACGTCACCGGTGACCCCCGCCGGCTTCAAGTCGATACGGCTTCGGCGGGCACCGTGCACTTTATGCCGTCTTATCCGTACCGGTCGTATTTTCACGCTGAAACTGAAGAGCAAGAAGTGGCCCGGACCTTAGAGCACCTGGAACAGACCATTGTCCTGGAGGGGCCCGATACCATTGCGGCCCTGATCCTGGAGGCTATTCCAGGTACCGCCGGAATTTATGTACCGCCGGCCGGCTATATGGCCGGGGTGCGCGAGTTGACCAAAAAATACGGCATCGTATTCATCGCCGATGAGGTGATGGCTGGGTTTGGCCGCGCCGGCACCTGGTTCGCTGTGGATCTCTGGGACGTAACCCCGGATCTGATCACCTTTGCCAAAGGCGTCAACTCCGGTTATGTACCGTTAGGT
>DXHA01000029.1 GCA_019113675.1 Candidatus Yaniella excrementigallinarum | reverse complement strand
ACGAAACTACCACGGTTGGGCAAACTACAGGCCACCGGTGCCGTTCACCCTGCAAAATTATCAGCAGCCCTGAACATGCTTGAGGCCATCGACCAAAATGCCGAGGCGGTGGGTAAAAGTGCAAAGTTTCGCGACCGGCTCCGGACGGTGGTGGAAAAAGATCTCGTCGAAAAAATTGAGCATTCCACGCCCGAAGAATTCAGCCGCTATACTGGCCGCAGAAAACGAGACCTGCTGGCAGCTCTGGACCCGGCGGATAAACAATTCACCAAAAAACAAACCGATGCAATGCATAACGTATGGTGCGAAGGACCGGTGCGCGGTAATCAAAATGCGCATAAATGGGTGATGATTGTCGATGCTGAAGCTCATGAAGCATTTCAAACCATGCAATCGGTGGCCAATAACCCGCGGGCTAAAGACCATGACGGGCGATCACGTGGCCAACGCAGTATGCATGCTTTCCGTGATGCCATCAAACTGGTCCTGGCCAATTTAGAAAAATCACAGTTACGTGGTGCAACAGGCGGGCATACTCAGATGGTTGTGATGGCCGATTATCCCACCCTCATAGAGGGGCTGCGCACTGAAATTGCCGAGCTGTTGCCCGAGATGGCTTTCGAGAAACGCGAAAAGCTTTTAGCCTTCCTGGCCGAAAAGGAACGCTCCGGTGCCCAGACGCCACAGATGTCTGAATCAAAAGAATTGGCCAGGACTTTACCTCCACCAAAGACGACAAAACTTCCCGAAATTTTGGGCGACGAGAATCTCGAGCGGCTTCAACCCCAAATATCGCAGGGCTTATACACCAGTTTTATTCCCCCAGATGTCGCGCTGCGTTTACACTGCTTCGTAGGGGTCACGCCCGTCACCCTGATAGGCGACCGCCAAATACTATCGATCGGCCGAGAATCACGGAGATTCCCGGACCATATCCGCCGCGCTATTCTTGCTCGCGATCGAGGATGTGCCGTGCCCGGATGTCATTGGCCAGCCGCATGGTGCGAACTGCACCATATCGAATATTGGTCACAGAACGGTGAGACAAGTACGGCCAATGGTGTGCTGGTGTGTGCCCATCACCATCAAGCTTTACACGCCAAGATGCTGGCACTGGTGCGAGAAAATGGGCAGATAAAGTTTAAACTTCACCCGCTGGTCGATCCCGCCCAGCAGCCGCGTCAGAATTATTTCTGGCAGTCCTAGACGCTAGCTCTCGTCATCGGAGGGAGACTCCGAAGGCGACTCTGACGATTCATCATCCTCATCATCAGATTCGGACTCGCTAGGTGAGGGGTCTTCGGACTCAGACTCGGTGGGTGCGGGTTCTTCAGACTCGGTGGGTGAGGGTTCTTCGGACTCGGTCTCGGTGGGTGAGGGTTCAGGCTCTGGTATAGCGATCACGACTTCGATGCTTTGGCCTTGTGAGGCATTGTTACCGGGTTGCACGGATTGCTGATAAATCCGGTTGGCTGGGTGATCATCGGTTTCTTCTTCCCGAACTTGAAGACTTAGCCCCAGATCTTCCGATTCCAACGTGTTACGGGCTTCGTTCTCAGTCATGCCGCGAACATCAGGTACCTCAACTTCGCCTGAGGACATCTTGAGGGCTACCGTTGCACCATAGGAAACGGTAGAACCTAGCGCAGGGTTAGTATCGACCAGTCTGTCACGCGGGATCGTGGGCGAATTGACGTACGATACATCTGAGACTGTGAGGCCAAGATCTTCTAATGTATCGCGCACCGTCGCCTCGGAAGAGCCTTGCAAGGAATCTGGGATCTGCACCTCATCGGGGCCCAGTGAGATGTTCAACGTGATCTCGTCGTAACGCTGCATGGTGGTGTCCGAAGCGGGATCAGTACCAATGGCTCGGTCGCGTTCGACGTCCTCGTTGTGCTCATATTCCAGAATCGGCCGTAGCCCCGCCGTCGTTAACGCATTCTGAGCATCAGTTTCGGGCATGCCGGAAACATCAGGAACCTGAATTTGGTTTTCTTCGATGCGGCGTTGCTCTGCCTCGTTCCAGAACCACCAGCCGGCAAATGCGCCACCGCCCAGTAATAGGATTAGCAGCAGAGCAATCAGCCAACCGCGTCGGCGTCGGTTCTTGCCGGCCGTCCTTTCCTCGATGGCATCCATCTCGCCGGTCAGCTCATAGTCTTCTTCCGGCAGCTCTTCGCGCGGCTCAAAAATGGAATCGTCCTGAGCCGAAATAGTGCCCATCGCCTGAGTTGGCTCAGTGTCGCCGGATACAACAGTTGGGGGAATGACCGTTGTTGAATCATCACTGCTGACCGCGATCCCGTCATAGTGTGCGGCGCGCAGTGCGGTTAAAAATTCCTTACCGGTCAGGAACCGGTCCTCTCGCTCCTTTGCTAAGGCCTTGGTCAGTACTGATTCGAGTGCAGGAGTGATTTCTGGAACCAGTGTGGTGGCGGACGGCGGTTCTTCGCGCACGTGCTGATAGGCGACGGCGACGGGGGAGTCGCCCACAAATGGTGGCCGACCGGTCAATAGCTCAAAGAGCACGCAACCCACTGAGTACAGGTCTGAACGAAAATCAACCGTCTCACCGCGGGCTTGCTCGGGGGAGAGGTATTGGGCAGTGCCAACCACAGCTTGGGTTTGAGTCATGGTAGCCGAGGAATCTGACAGTGCGCGGGCGATGCCGAAGTCCATCACCTTGACGGCACCAGACTCATCGACCATAACGTTGCCGGGTTTGATATCTCGGTGAACGATATTGTTTTCATGTGAGTACGAAACAGCAGCCAGGATGCCTTCGGTCCACTCAACAGCCTGATCAGTAGTGACCTCGCCCTTACGAAGTAATGCCCTGAGGGTATCGCCGTCGACATATTCCATGACCATGTAGGGACAGGCGACACTAGGTTGTTGGCCGGTTTCGGGAAGTTCTTCCTCACCGGTGTCGAAAACCGCAACAATATTTGGGTGATTCAACGCGGCCGAAGCGTGGGCCTCGCGGCGGAACCGGGTCTGGAATTGCGGGTCACGCGCTAGATCCGGGCGCATCATTTTAATGGCGACGGTCCGGCCGAGTCGTTGGTCAAGACCCATATAGACGTCGGCCATTCCGCCTCGACCTATCAGTTCGCCGACTTCATATCGGCCATTGATAATTCGTTGTTGGGACACGGTTTTCCTTATAGGGCGCTATGCCGCGGGTTCAGCGCCACTGTTTGGGGAAGTTGTTCGGTTGGTAGAACCCGAGGAGGCAGAAGCGCCGTCGTGGTCCTCGGTCTCGTTATCAGCGCTGTCGTCAGCGTCAGTGTCATCAGCATTTTCGCCGGGGTTTTGGTCGCCGGTATTATTATTTTGGTCGCCGTCAGAGCCGATGTCGGGGCCACCCCCACCGTTATCAGGAGACGGATTTGACTGAGGTGACGAGGTCGGAGTCGACTGCTGCTGTGGTGTTGATTCTTGCTGTTGTGGGGTTGTCTGCTCTTGCTGAGGGGTAGATGGCTGCTGGGTCGGTTGCTGCGTCGGCTGTTGTTGGGTGGGTTGTTCTTGTGTGGGTTGCTGCGTCGGCTCTTGTTGTGTTGGTTGTTGCGTCGGCTGTTGTTGTGTTGGTTGCTCTTGTGCTGGCTCAGACGCGGGAGGAGCCTGCTCAACCTCGGCACCATTAGAGAAGGTCACAGTAATTTCGGAACCCTCCTCAACGTCGCCTGTGGGATCCAAAGCGATTACCGTACCATAGGATTCTGAGTCATCGCGCTCCTCCGCTTTTACCGTGAAGCCCATGTCCTCGAGCTCTTCGGTGACCTCCTCGATGTCACGGCCCACGTAGTCGGAGGCCGTGACTTCAACGGTTGCCACTGTTTCACTCGGCGAAGGATCGGCCTCTGGTTCTTCATCGGAGCCCAGCGAAGATAACCACAACCCCAGACCGATCAGTGCAGCGAGAATCACGATGCCAATTAGGGGCCAAAACCAAGGGCTGCGCTGGCGTTCTTTTTGTTCGAACTCAGCGGCCCCGTCTTCGGCCGGCTCAGTGTCGGCGTCCAGACCATCAGATTCGGCGGATAAGGCCTCCGGGTCCTGGGCCATGCCCTCGGCCACCGGCATCGCAGCGGTGGTGCTGGACGGCTCGGCGGGCATATCGGATATGACCTGTGTGGCGTGAGTATCGGCCATGCCATCGAAGCCTTGGGTATCAATCACTTGGGTGGCATCGGATTCGAAGCCACCTGAGGTAATGAAGGGGACCATACCGGGCACGGCATCAATGGCAGCCTGGGTGTCCTGACGACGTAGTGCATCTGCGGCATCGGCGAGTTTATCGGCGTCGGCGGGCCGATCTTCGGGCTCTTTTGCCAGCATGGACATAATCAGTGCACGCACCGGTTCCGGGATGGAATCCGGAAGCATTGGCGGATCATCGTTGACCTGAGCAAGCGCGATGGCGATCTGCGATTCGCCGGTAAATGGGCGGTGTCCGACCAGGCATTCGTAACCAATGATGCCCAGCGAGTAGATGTCCGAGATACCGGTGGCCTGTTGGCCGGTGGCCTGTTCTGGTGCCAAGTATTGGGCGGTACCCATGACTTGGCCCGTGGCGGTTAGGGGGACCTGATCGGCTAGGCGTGCAATACCAAAGTCGGTAACTTTTACCCGGTTTTTGGCGTCGATGAGGAGGTTGCCGGGCTTGACATCGCGGTGCACTAAACCCTGGGCGTGGGCGGCTGAGAGTGCACGCGCAGTTTGGGCCATGATCGACAGGGTCCTGTCGGGCGAGAGAACTTTTTCGCGGCTCAGAATGGTACTGAGCGGATCGCCGGGCACCAGTTCCATGACAAGATAGCCGGAGCCGTCTTCTTCCCCGTAGTCAAAAACATTGGCCACTCCGGGGTGGTTGAGTAGCGCGGTATGCTGGGCTTCGGCCCGGAAGCGGCGTAGGAAGTTGGGGTCGCCGGTGTATTCTTCTTTGAGAATCTTGATGGCAACGATACGGCCGAGCACAGTGTCACGTGCTTTCCACACTTCGCCCATGCCGCCGATGGCGATACGATCGGTCAGTTCGTATCGGCCACCTAGCGTCATTCCCGATATTGGTCTCACTGTTCGACCACCGCCTCCACGATTGTCTTAAGGTTTGTTGCGGTGAGTTTGTGGCCCACCGAGTAATCCACATTCTGATATACGAGTGTCACAGCCACTTGCGGATCATCTGCCGGCGCAAAACCGGTGATCCAGGAATTGACTTTGCCGTCGGTACCAATCTGTGCGGTACCGGTTTTTGCTGCGATGGGGATGGACGAGCGGGCCGGCATGGCCGTACCGGACTGGACAACTTCTTGCATCATGTCCGTCATTTGTCCTGCGGTTTCGGAGCTAATGGCTTCGGAATATACTTTGGGTTTCGGCTCTTCGAGCACATTGAGATCGGGCCCGCGTACAGATTCCACTAGCTGCGGCGTCATGACGGTGCCGTCGTTGGCTATACCGGCGGCAATCATATTCATCTGTAGGGCGGTGGCGCGCACATCAACTTGGCCCAATACTGACTGTGCCAGCGTTGCATCGGGCAGGTCATCGGTGGGGAAGGTTGAGGCTTCTACCGATAGCGGAATGCTGATGGAGTCGTCGTTGAAACCGAAGCGTTCGGCGACGTCGAGCAATGGTTCTTGGCCCATATCCATGGCTGCAGAAGCAAAAGGAGTGTTACAGGATTGTGCGAAGATCCAGGTGAGATCGGCGGAATCGCGTTGGTCGCAGATGCCGCCGGCAAAGTTGGAGATGGAGTTTTGGGTTTGGGGTAGCGGCAGTTCGTTTGGCACGTTCACGGTGTCATCGGGGCTGTATTCACCAGATTCCAACATCGCAATGGTATCGATGAGCTTGAAGGTGGAGCCCGGTTGGGCAATTTCAGCGGTCGGCTGGTTGAGGTAGGGCGAGGTGCCAGATTCTTTGAGGGCCGCCATGTTTTCAGAGGCCTCAGTGGTCGAGTGTACCGCCAGCAGGTTGGTGTCATAGTTCGGGCGCGAAGCCATAGCCAGGATGCGTCCGGTATCTGGCTCGGATACGACAACGGAAGCCTGCACCCCTTCGGGCAGGGCCTCATAGGCGACTTCTTGGGTTTTCTGGTCAATGGTCAGCTCGACTGATGCTCCTGGGTTTTCTGCGCCGGTTATGGATTGGCGGATCCGTTCGATGAATAGGTCATCGGATTGTCCAGACAGCCAGTCGTTGAGCCGCTGTTCCAGCCCGGTTTGACCGTAGGCCAGCGAGTAGAAACCGGTTAGCCCCGAGTAGAGGGACGGATCGTGGTAGACACGTTGATAGTCAAAACTGGTCGAGTCGCTGGGTACCGATTCGGCGATGGGTTCGCCGTCCACCAGAATGGGACCGCGCGGACCACCGAATTGTTTATACAGTTCGCGGGTATTGGCTTCATGGGTGCGCAGGTCGTCGGCACCGATGACTTGTACATAGCTGGCGGCTCCCAGCAGTACGAGCAAGATGGCGACGATACCGAACCAGGCATACCTGATGGATTCGTTCACTTCGGTTCACCTGCCCCAATTGGTCTGCCCGGTACTGCCGCACCGGCACCGAACCCTGAAGCGTTGACCATCGGTCCGGATTGCATGGGTCGGTTGGCGGTGTCAGAAATTAATAATATTAGACCCACGATCATCCAGTTTGCTAATAGCGAGGAACCTCCAGCGGCCATGAACGGGGTGGTGAGACCGGTCAGTGGGATGACCCGTAGAACACCACCGGCGACGACGAAAAGCTGGATGGCTATTGTACATCCCATGCCCGCGGCTAATAGTTTACCGAAAGCATCCCGGGCGGAGAGCCCAATGCGCATGATGCGGGTAATAAAAATGAAGAATAGTATCAGAATGGCCGCAAGTCCAACCAGGCCGAGTTCTTCACCGAAGGAGGCGATAATCATATCGGAGTTTGCGGCAAAGACCATATCGGGCCGGCCCTGACCCAGGCCCGAACCAAATAAGCCCCCGGAGGCCAACCCAAATAAGCCTTGTACCACCTGGTGGGAGCCGTGTTCGGCGTAGATCATGTCCATATCGAATGCGTGAATCCAGCCGTCAACGCGGGCTTGGACGTGCGGGAAGAGGCTGGCGGCGATAACTGCCCCGACAGCTGCGGCGCTCACACCAAGAATGAGCCAGGATAATCGCGACGTCGCCAAATAAATCATGGCCATGAACAGCCCGAAGAATAAAGCGGCCGAGCCGATATCACGTTGGAATATAAGTACACCCATGGCTACCAGCCAGGCGACCACCAGTGGCCCGAGGTCCTGGATGCGTGGGAAAGTCAACGGCCCGATTTTCTTACCGGCCAATAGGATCAGATCGCGGTTGGCGCTGAGGTAGGAGGCGAAGAAGATCGCCAGGGTCAGTTTGGCTACTTCACCGGGTTGGAAGGACCCGATACCCAGATTGACCCAAATTCGAGAACCATAAATTTCGACGCCGATAAACGGTAAGAACGGCAAGATCAGTAGGATCGCTGAGGCCAGTAACCAGATGTAGGTAAAGCGCCGCATATTGCGGTAATCCTTGATGCCCCACACGATGGCAATGGAGATCACCACGGACAATATCGTCCACATTAACTGGTTATTGGCCAATGATTCACCCGGCGGGACCAGGTCAAGCCGGTGGATCATGGCAAGCCCGAGCCCGTTGAGGGCTAGTGCCAGTGGCAAAATGTATTGATCGGCAAATGGTGCACGAAGACGTAGCACGATATGGAAAATAATCCCCAGCGCCAGCATCACGCCCAGTTGGACCCAGTAGTTGGCGTTAATGTCTTGGTCCATGCCGATTCCGCCGAGCATATAAGCACCCGAACCGATGACGACGGCGATCACAATCAGCACCAATTCGGTAATGCGCAGTGGCTTTTTGATGATTTGGTCCTGATCCATTACGGGTTTCCTCCCATCGCACCGGCGGTGGCCCCGGCAATCGAGGCGGAAGCAGATACGCCGTTTTCGGCAATTGGAATGTCGGTGTCGTCGGGCTGGTCGTTGGGCGATACCGGCGGTGCCTCGGGGATCATCGCTGTTTCCAAATCCACCAGAATTTCGTGAGCGTGATTGAGATCTTGGGCCGGCAGGCCAGTTTCGATGCGCTGTCGACTGTACCCGGGCAAACGGGATAGTGGTATATCGGTGGATTCTTCCAACGAGGACAGTTCAACCGGGCCCACTGATTGGGGTACACCACGGTAAATGGCCACGTAATTGTCTTCTGCGCCAACATAGTATTGGCCACGGATCCAGAGGAAACCTACGGCTAACGACGTCGCAAATAGGATCAAAAAGACGCCCACCATGGTCAATAATGGCCACGAGCGTCGGCCGGTTGGAACCGCGTCCTCTTCTAGTTGTGCAGGTTCGGGCTTGGTGGGTGCAGGTTGGGCTGCATCCGAGGCACCGTGTAGTAGGGCGGCGGCACGTTTTTGTGAAGACGACCTGGTAACAATGGGGATCTGGTCGGTATCGGTCGCCAGTTCTGCGGCCCCCACCAGCAGGTGCGGCCGGGAGGCTAGATCGGCGCGCAGCAGTGAGGCTGAAACGGATTCCTCGTTGCTTGCAGCACTGACTTCACGTGCCGATTCGGTGAGCTCATCGGTCTTGGGATCCATTTCGGCGGTGATCTGGCGTTCGGCGGTCTCAAAGACTACGACCGTCACATTATCTGGGGCACCACGCTGCAATGTTTCATCGATCAGGTCCCGAGCGATCTCCTCTAGGGGTTTATCGGCGCGCAGCAGCATCTCGATGGTGTAGTCATCCACGACAGCGTTGAGCCCATCGGAACATAGCAGCCAGCGTTCACCAGGTTGAGTATCAAATGAGGTGACATCTAATTCCGGAGAAGCATCAACATCGCCCAGTACACGCATCAGCACGTTTTTATGCGGATGTGACTCGGCTTCACTAGGGCTGATTCGGCCTTCATCGATGAGCCGTTGGACGAAAGTGTGGTCGCGGGAGAGTTGCTCGAACGTGTCGTTTTTTAGGCGGTAGGCCCGGGAGTCACCGATATGGGCCATGTGAAGTACATCGTTATCGACCAGCACGGAGGTACAGGTGGTACCCATGCCCGCAAGTTTTGGATTATCGTGCACCAGATCATTGAGAATCAGGTTGGCCGATTGAATTTCATCGGGCAAAATCGTCTCGGGGTCTGGGTGATCATTGCGGTCTAAGGGGGCTAAGTCGAGCACGACTGAGGCTGAGGCAACATCGCCACCAACATGACCACCCATGCCATCGGCAACAATAGCAAGGTTGCGGCCAACATAGGCGGAGTCATCGTTTTTGGAACGGACTCGGCCGACATCGGAGTGGGCAGCAAACTGGAGCTCAAGGGCCATGGTTATGCCTTTAGCTCCATGACGGTTTTGCCGATCCGTACGCCGGTACCCGGATCTATGGGCATGGTACGGGTCAGCTGATTACCTTCCACGAAGGTGCCGTTCGTGGAGCCTAAATCCTCCAAGAACCACCGACTACCCTGTGGGAAGAGGCGGGCATGGCGGCCTGAGGCATAATCGTCTTCTAAAATCAGGTCGGCATCCTGGGCGCGCCCAATCAACAGTGGCCGGCCGTTTAACTCAATCGTTCTACCGGTGAGTGGGCCTTCGGTCACCACCAGTTTGGTAGCTAATGCACGTTGTGGTGCTGGTGTGGTTTCAGCGGGTGCGGGCTCGTCGGCGTCTTTTTTCGCTTTGCGCCGAGTTAACCGTGCCGGTCGGGCAATTTGTAAAGATCTACCTTGCGAGCTGATGACGGAGAACACAAAGATCCACAGCAGGGCGAGCAGCCCAAAACGCAGCGCGGTAATCGCTAATTCGCTCACGGGCTACCTCCGTGTCTGGGTGGTTGTATCGGGGGCTAGGCGGAACACGATGGTGGTTCGACCGGCGGTAATAATATCACCGTGGTGCAAATCTACCGTGTTTGATGCCTTTTGCCCGTTGACATAAAAACCATTGGTTGAACCCAGATCCGCGGCGCTCACCCGATCTCCGGCAACGCTGATTTGTAAATGACGCCGTGACATGCCCGGATCAGCCACGGTGATATCGACATCGGAGGAACGCCCAATGACGGCTGTCGAAGAGTTAATGGCATACCGGGTACCTTCAATTTCCAGCACGGGGCGCCATGATGTCTGGTCTACGCGCAGATTCGGGTCGGTCATTTCTTCTGGTGGTTGAACCGGTGGAGAAGTGACCTGATTATCCGCCGAATACGAGATAGGTTGACCGGGGCTGACTTCATCAGAGGATTCTGTGGTCGCTTCGATTTCCATCTTACCGGGCTGAACATTTTCGTCTGAAACGAATGTTACGCGTACAGGACCGGAGAGCGAATAACCCTGCACCGAGGCATGACGGATTGCCTCGTCGCACAATTCTTCAGCTAGAGCGCGGCCCCACTGTTGTACTTGCGAGAAGTCCTCTTCAGAAAATGCAATCGTGTACACATTGGGTACCAGAGTGCGGTCTTGGGAAATTGTGGCAGCACGATGGTCCATCTCCAGGCGCATCGCGTTGGTGACTTCAACCGGTTTGATCCGTTTTGATCCGCCTGCCGAGAAGATTTTGCGCACGGTGCGTTCGAGAATACTCTCTAAGCCATCCAAGATGCCCAACTCGGCACTCCTTTCCATGTGCTCGCCCAGATAACCGGTAAAGCTTCAACAGTAGTTCTGCCCCGGGTATTTGTCACATGCACGTACATTTTCGCATATCCGTCACAGCATTACATGAAGACCGCAGTCAAGGCGAGAATTTTTTCGCCAGCAAGCTGTTGATTCGCGTTCAACGCTAGTTTGTGTTTATACTATAGATCGTGCTTAATGCGGATGCATTGCGCATACGTTACTCGCGCGAGTGGCGGAATTGGTAGACGCGCTGGCTTCAGGTGCCAGTGTCTTCACGGACGTGGGGGTTCAAGTCCCCCCTCGCGCACCGCAAGAAACAGCCTTTCATCTCGGTGAAAGGCTGTTTTGCTTTCCGCTTGAATGTACCGATGCAAGGCAACCAAGATGTCTTAGCGCTTCAACGCCTTGACAATACGTGTTAGGGCACGTCCGGTAGTCCAAGCAAGTGGGACACCTACCGCCATCAGAGCAATCGTATTGGGCTCAAAGCGCGTAGTGCCGTCACGGGTAATGTATGCACCGACGGGCACAGACATTCCACCGCCACCTCCGCCGGAGCCTTCAGCTTTTTCCTCATGGCTCGGGATGCCCTCACCTGCACCAAATCCGAAGCATGCGACCGCGACCGGGATGATCCTAACGCCGTCAATGTCCACGGGTGAGCCATAGGTAGACTTCACACCAATATTTGAAAAAATCTCTGCCAATTGGCCAGTAATATTCACCATACCCACAGTCTAACCGGTAGGGCGATGCTTTATGTCTGCCGTGCAACAGCACGCACCGGAGAGCCATCGCCACCCTGCAGACTTAACGGCAAAATGCTCATGTTGACATAGTCGGCTAGCCGGGTAAGACCTCGAAGGTTTTCGACGACGACGCCGTCGTTACCCAGCCAGAAGTCATGCACCGGCCAGTTCTGACAGTGTTCTGAGGTTGGATCCGGACTGAGCGTATCGACGCCAAGCACTCGAGCACCCCGGTCCCATAAGGTTCTAGCCAACTCGATATCAATGAAAGGATGATCTTCTCGCAGTGGGTGGTAAAAATAGCGATCCCAGCCGGTAGCGACACACACGATATTTGGCAGCCACTTGGGCAAAGGGTCAACATTATCAAGCTGAACAGCCCGGCCCGTTAACGTCGTAGGGTCAGTTACTGTTGTCTGCACTACGTAGGCGGCGCCGTCTAGCAATGCCAGATCAAGCTGGTCAACGGTACGACCATTAGCAAACACATGAGCGGGAGCATCCAAGTGTGTGCCGGTATGTGAACCCAGGTGCAGCTGAGCAACGTTGACGCCGTCGGTAGTAATACTGAGGGCAGACTCGATGGCTACTGCAGGGTCGCCGGGATATACCGGCATACTGCTACGTATTGGATGACTCAGATCAAAAAGCGTCACACCGGCCTCCTGGATAAAATATTACTGGCCAGACTATCTTTCCATCTCGTGGTCCGCACGGCGATCATCAAGGCATGCGACAATACCGTCATGACGACTAGTGAAGATATTCTTGGTCGAATATGGCAGTCCCTACACGAAGCGACTACTCAGGGTACTGGCTTTACTCTGAGTTTTCTGGGAACTATTGGACTTGAGGGGCAGCCGCGTATGCGTGCCGTTATCTTGCGACAATTTCATCAAGCGCAGCAACAACTGTGTTTTGCTACCAATATTCACTCAGCAAAAATTCCTGAGATTCGTCGCCACCCGCAGGTGGCCCTGACAAGTTACGATGCTGGTTCCTCGATTCAGCTGCGTATGGAAGGCCACGCTGACATTGTAAAAGATCGGGTCTGTCGTCAACGAGCCTGGCGGAGTTTAGCTGCACACAGCCAAGAACTATATGCTTCAACAAATATTCCAGGAACACCCCTTCAAGATGATGATGCTGGGCGCAATAGTGATCTTGCGTCGAGTTTTGCTCGATTCGCCTGGGTTAGCGTCAAACTTGAATGGCTAGACTGGTTGGATCTGTCCGACAATCAACGTTGGCAATTCAAACGGCGCGGGGACCAGTGGCACGGGGGCGATGTTGTTCCTTGAGCTAGCTCACCTAGTGCGTCATTTTCGGGCGACTAAAAAAACAGTGTACGTTCCCGCAACACAACCACCACTGATAAGACCAACAAGAGCCCGGTTTGAATGAGCTTGGCATCAGGATGTGTCATAAACATCTCAGCCGAGAAATTGGCCGAAAGGTGGAAAATAATCGGTACGAGGATGCTGCGTCCGCAACGAAAGTACAACCAGTTCATTAATATGACGAAAGCGACCATGGAGACCGGGAAATTGAGAGTATGCAGTACCCCGGTTTCAACCACTTCGCTGTGGTAATACCCCTCAATAAAAGCCAATGGAACGTGCCAAAGAGCCCAAACGACTGTAAACAACATTGATGCATTGAACACATTCATCCGTCTGATCAGGGTATCGGTGCCATAACTGTGCCACGCTAACTCTTCAATAACTGCTGCACCCGCTAGTGTTACCCAAACAGGCATGAGACCAGCCGAGTATGTATAGCCGTCGCGCAATTGGAATTGGTCAATGTCGTAACCGAATATCAACGAGATAGCTTGGGCTAGTAATAAACTTGCCGGCAGTAATAACCATGCGCAGACAATGAGAAACCAGTGGGAGCGCCACGGCCAAGCTAGGCGGCTTAGGATGTCTGCCTGTAATGCGGGTTTACGCCAGATGAGTGCGATTACAACCACTATTGGTGCGCACAGACCAGCCACGGATAGTAGGAGCGTGGATAGCAATACCAGTGGGGTTTGAGCCGGCAGATGGCTTAGGTAAGCGGCTAGAAACCAACAAGCCCACGGGATGGCTGTTGCCAACACGTAGAATAGTACAGGCCGATTGTACTGGTAGATGATCGGGTTGATTGCCCGAACTGGCTCTGGTACTGTGCGTTCATTTTCGAGGGTCATAGCTAAATTCCAAGTTCGAGCTCCGCGCGGTTGCCTATTCCAACACAGCAACTGAGCGCGACAGAGACCGTAGCAACTTACATCGAAGTGTAACATTGATCACATTTCGGGGCGGCGTATTGACTTTACGACGTCTGCTAATCGGTGGGGGATTGAAAAGATATCGTTCAAATGATGGACATTAGATTCAAACTAATTTGGGATGCGCGGCGAGCCTTAAGACTGTTTGACTAGATCGTAGGACCGTAACGCAAATGAAAATATAGCGCGTTGAAAGTAGGTTGCGACTCCAGCACAATCGAATAATTTGGTCTGGTGGATAATAAGTTATGGGGGTCATAGCGTGACTCAGGAAGATAACATAGAGCATGCTGTACCGACTCGTCGCCAATGGTTTGGGCTGGCAACCTTAGCCACCGGTTTAGGCATGATCGTGCTGGACGGCACTATTGTCGGGGTAGCATTACCCAGGATCATTAGCGACCTCGGCCTCGACATCACAGCGGCTCAATGGGTCAACAGTCTTTATGCGGTCTTGCTAGCTGCGCTATTGCTATCAACTGGAAAGCTGGCTGACAGGTGGGGCCGAAAACGCCTATTTCTTACCGGACTCATCGTACTTGTGGCAGGAAGTCTGGTCGCTGCCGCTTCGGGTAGTTCCAGTCCATTAATTGGAGCTCGCGCCATCCAAGCTGTTGGTGCCGCATTTATTATGCCGTCGACCTTATCGACCGTGAACGCGGTGTTCCGGGGCAAATATCGTGCCGTGGCTTTTGGCGTCTGGGGCGCAGTGATTTCGGGTGCGGCGGCAGTCGGTCCGCTGGCCGGTGGAGCATTGACCCAGTGGGCATCGTGGCACTGGATTTTCTTAGTCAACCTTCCATTAGGTGGTCTCGTATTGCTTGCGGCTATTTTTACCGTGGACGAAACCAAAGGCGAAAAGCAACGTCGTGGAGCGGACGTCGATGGCGCACTTTTGAGTGCCATCGGGTTCGGTGCACTGGTTTTCGCCATCATTGAGGGACCCAAACTCGGCTGGTGGACGCCCACCAGCGAAATGGTCGTATTTGGTTGGACCTGGCCGACTACTGCAGCGGTATCTCCGGTACCGGTGGCATTTGCGGTAGCAATAGTTGCCATTGGATTATTTGTCATCTGGGAACAGCATCGCGAAAATGTTCAACGTTCTGCCTTGCTTGATCTTGGGTTATTCAATTTCCCAACGTTTTCCTGGGGAAACTTAACGGCGGCGATGGTGGCTGTTGGGGAGTTCGCAATCATTTTCGTACTCCCGCTGTATTTAGTGAACGCATTGGGTTTGAGTGTGATGAGCTCGGGACTGGTACTTGCCGCCATGGCAATCGGAGCTTTTGTTGCTGGGGCCGCTGCCAGACATGTTGCCGCCCGGTTTGGCGCACCCGGCACCGTCCTGGTGGGTCTTGGTTTGGAAGTCCTTGGCGTATTGATCCTCGTGGTCATTATTCAAAACGACACGGCTGGTTGGATCGTGGCACTGCCACTGACACTGTATGGTCTGGGCTTAGGCCTGGCCTCGGCGCAACTTACCGGCACAGTATTACGGGATATCCAGGTAGATGTCTCCGGCCAGGGATCGGCAACGCAGAGCACAGTTCGCCAGATCGGTACCGCTCTGGGCACCGCTTTTGCCGGTGCGACACTATCAGTTTCGCTTGCATTCACTCTTCCTGCGGCCCTTGACGACGCCGGAATTTCTGGGAATACAGCTGATCAGATTGCCGATGCCACACGCGAATCTGCAGGTACCGCAATCACGAAACTCTCGGCACAGGGCGATAAAGGACCGCTGGGAGAAGATACTTCTACAGCGGTGGATGCACTCACCACCGGATTTGCCAATGCCACGCGTTGGACCCTGGGGGTTGCGATGGTGTTTCTCCTTCTGGGCTTATTGGGCGCGATTCGGGTTCGCGTGGTTGCAAACCGGGCCGACAATGCTCATTAGTAGTTGGCTGAGCAAGCCGTGCTAGACGACAGCAGGGCTTGTAGAATGCCACCAAATCAGTGTCCGCTACGAAGAAAGCAGTTGATTCCAATCGCTACGACCTTCACAAACCGTGACGAAGCCCAGGCGTATCTGCGCGATGTACTCAAAACTGAGCCAGATTTGAGTGAAAATGTTGACCTCGACGCTCTCACGGACGATTTTCACCAAATCGCCGGAGGCAGTTGGGATTTCCAACACATCGACCAAGAGCTTTTCTGGGACACCGTCAAAAAACACAATAATGCCTAACTAGCTGTCGTTAAACACTGGCGCCCCCTGATCAGGGGGCGCTTTTTTATACCTGTATCTGGTTCTATGCGTATCGGAGTGCTAGAGCGAAACGATGACAACACCGTATGGTGACACACATGGACGCGCATAAGCGTCACCCCGCCGAGGAATGACAGCATCAGTTCAACCTACCTTCGTTGTTCCGGATCCGCCGGGTGACGTTCAATAAAGGGCAGCACACTTGAACCATCATCTATCGACTGCTTGCCAATCACGCTAAATGCCCCATCCTGATCCAGAATTACCGCATAAATATCGGCCAGTGAGCCGTGCCCAGACTGTCGGGCAGCGGTATGGATATCATACTCGGTGAGCCTATGACGCCGCAGGGCCTTAGGCTGAAATTGGCCAGCATAGTACAGCAATACCGGGGGAGCGTCGAAGAGCCGACGCATTGTTTTCCACCGTGCCCGGCAGACGGCCATGACCCACTGGAGCGTCACTAACAGCACCAGTGCCACAAGTGCTTGGACCAGGCTGACATCTTGTGCAGTCACAACACGACCAAACGCCGAGCCGAGTGTCACAGCGACAACGAAATCTAGAGGTGTCATCTTTGCCATGGTGCGAGGCCCAGTGCCACGCAATAGAATCACCAGGCTAAGATAACCCACCGCACCGATAATCAAGGTTTGCCAGATGGGCGACCAACCGGTCCAGATATAACTTAGATCCATAGGCTGAATGTATCATCGTTGAAAATATCGCACGATGCCCTGACGCTGCCCAGGCCCGATTGCACAAGTGCAGCCTTGCAGGATTGTTGATCAGCACCCTAGAAATTGAACAGTGTGTCACCCACAATGGGAAAACAGGCTGACTACCGTCTGTGATTTAACAACGAACGGAGTTTACTATGGCTGATCTAACAGGCAAACGTATTTTGACCATCCTGCAGAATCGCGGCGCAGAACAAGATGAGGTTAAACAACCTGTAGAACAGCTGCGCGATGCCGGGGCAGAGGTCACCGTCGCCACCCCCGAAGCTGGTACCATACAAACGCTGGTAGGAGATTGGGACCTTGGCGAGCAGTTCACCTCAGACACCAAGTTATCCGACCTTGACGACTCTGGATTCGACATCTTGATCATTCCTGGAGGCACACTGAACGCCGACTCGCTACGGCTCAATGACGACGCCCAACGAATCGCCAAATCCTTCGCCTCATCGGGGCGTCCGGTTGCTTCGCTATGTCATGGACCCTGGCTGTTGGTAGAGACCGGGCTGGTAAAAGACAAACGTGCAACCTCCTATATTTCCGTCAAAACCGATATCTCTAACGCAGGCGGTCTATGGGAGGACAGCGAACTGGTCCGTTGCCCTTCACAGGGTTGGACATTGCTAACGTCTCGTGGCCCTCAAGATTTGTCCCCATTTATTAGCGCGATAACTAGCGAACTTAGTGAATAACAAAGTCGATCCATCTGGTTTGCCAGCACGTTGTGCTATGGCTTCTTTAGGACACATCCGTTACGGTGAAGTCCACGATCTATATCGTTAGAGGGTAGTTTATTATGGCTCGTATCAGTCCTCTCGGATGGCCAGTCATCCGCCAGATGGTATCGTCGGATAAGTCTGGCCGAGGTAAAGCGGTCGTGTCGCAAGGCACCATGGAAACTGTCTCGCGTAATGCCACCGCTGATCGATCGGTCCAAAGCGTGTGCCCCTACTGTGCAGTAGGTTGCGGCCAAAAAGTCTATGTGAAAGACGAAAAGGTTGTCCAGATCGAAGGCGACCCGGATTCGCCGATTTCTCGTGGCCGCTTATGTCCCAAAGGTGCTGCCAGTGAGCAGCTGGTCAATGCACCCGAACGCCAAACCGAGGTACTATATCGTGCCCCGTATGCAAAAGACTGGCAGAGCTTGGATCTAGATACTGCCATCGAAATGATTGCGGATCGGTTCATTGAAGCGCGTCAGCATTGGTGGGAAGACACTGACGACGAAGGTCACATGCTCCGGCGGACCATGGGTGTTGCAGCGCTTGGTGGCGCTACCCTCGATAACGAAGAAAATTACCTGATCAAGAAATTTTTCACCGCGGCCGGTGCGGTACAAATCGAGAACCAAGCCCGGATTTGACACTCTGCCACAGTTCCCAGTTTGGGAACTTCATTTGGTCGAGGCGGCGCGACTCAAACGTTGCAAGACATGGCAAATGCCGACTGCATAGTCATACAGGGATCCAATATGGCCGAGTGCCATCCGGTTGGCTACCAGTGGGTGACTGAGGCGCAAGAACGTGGAGCAAAGATTATCCATGTGGACCCACGGTTTACTCGGACTTCCGCTGTTGCTGATAAACACTTGTCAATTCGGGTTGGATCAGACATTGCGCTCATCGGCGGACTGATTAACTATGTGCTGAGTAACGACCTGTGGTTCAAAGACTACGTTCTGGCCTATACCAACGCCGCGACAATAGTGCGCGAGGACTTTCAGGATACTGAGGATCTGGATGGGCTATTTTCTGGCTATGATCCCGAAACTGGCGTTTATGATACCTCCACTTGGGCCTATGATGATCCGCATACGGACAAAGACGTTACCGGCGGTCATGAAACCCATGCTCCCGGAGATCAGTTTGGTAGTGGTGGCCCGAAAATAGAAGAAGACTACCAGCGAGATGAGACGCTGCAAGATCCTCGGACCGTTTTCCAGATCCTCAAACGTCACTACTCTCGGTATACCCCAGAAATGGTCAGTGAGACATGCGGGATATCTGAAGAAGGCTTCGAGTATTTGGCACAAGCGATCACCGAAAACTCCGGGCGTGAACGTACCACCTGTTTTGCATATGCGGTTGGTTGGACGCAGCATACAACCGGTGTCCAATTCATTCGTGCTGCAGCGATACTGCAGCTTTTGCTGGGCAACATTGGTCGTCCTGGCGGTGGCATCATGGCTCTGCGCGGTCATGCCAGTATCCAAGGTTCCACAGATATCCCAACTCTGTTCAATCTTCTGCCTGGCTACCTGCCTATGCCAACTTCCACCATGGAAACCTTCAATGATTATCTGGGCAGCATCGCTTCGCCGGGGCAAAAAGGTTTCTGGCAGAATGCTGACGCTTACAGTATTAGTCTGCTCAAAGCATGGTGGGGTGATGCTGCCACAGAAGATAACGACTGGGCATACAACTATCTGCCACGGCTGACGGGCCCCCATGGGACCTATCAGAGTGTCCAAAAAATGTTAGCTGACGAAATCGACGGATTTTTTATTACCGGCGAGAACCCTGCTGTCGGCTCGGCAAATGGTCGCATGCAGCGTCTAGCTATGTCACACCTGAAATGGCTTGTTGTTCGAGATTTCAGTCTTATTGAGTCAGCCACCTGGTGGAAAGACGGGCCGGAAATCGAGTCCGGAGAATTACACACCGAAGACATCGGAACAGAAGTGTTCTTCATGCCGGCGGCCAACCACGTTGAAAAATCGGGAACGTTCACACAAACACAGCGGATGGTGCAATGGCGGCACCAAGCCGTTACCCCACCGGGAGAATGCCAAAGTGAACTTGACTTTTTCTATAAGCTAGGTAAACGCGTTATAGAAAAAGTGTCCGGTTCAGTCGATGAACGCGACCGGCCACTCTTGGATCTCACCTGGGATTACGAGACAGACGATAGCGGCGATGCTGATCCTGAAGCAGTGCTTGCTGAAATTAACGGCAGGTTCCTGACCGGCGAAGATGCTGGCAAACATCTATCTTCGTACACACAAATGCGTGCTGATGGAACAACTGAAGGTGGATGCTGGATATATACCGGTATCTACGCCGACGGTGTGAATCAGGCGGCTCGCCGTCCAGCAAAGCAAGACCAAGCACCGGTGAACCCAGAATGGGCATGGGCTTGGCCGGCAAACCGAAGAATTCTGTATAACCGGGCTTCTGCGGATCCAGCGGGTAAACCGTGGAGCGAACGCAAGAAGTATCTGTGGTGGGACCAAGATAAACAACAGTGGTCTGGACTAGATGTCCCCGACTTCCCGTTGGATCGCGCACCGGATTTCCGGCCCAGTCCCGACCAGGCTGGACCGGAAGCGCTTTCGGGCGTTGATCCTTTCATTATGCAGGCAGATGGCAAAGGCTGGCTCTATGCTCCGCAGGGTATCCTTGATGGCCCATTGCCCACCCACTATGAACCGCAAGAATCACCTATCCGCAACCCCCTATACGGCCAGCAGCGTCCGCCTGCTCGCGTCACCATACATGACGAAAATAACCTGAGTGCCCCCAGTGCAAATGAGTACGGGGCCGAAGTTTATCCCTACGTATTCACAACCTATCGGTTGACGGAACATCATACGGCGGGCGGTATGAGTCGGTGGTTGCAGTACTTATCAGAACTACAGCCAGAAATGTTCTGCGAGATCTCTCCGGAACTGGCAGCCGAACGCGGCCTCGAACCATACCAGTGGGCAACGATCATCTCACCGCGAGCGGCTATAGAAGTCAAAGTGGTAGTGACAGAACGGATGAAACCGTTACAGCTTGGTGACACCACGGTCCATCAGATTGGGTTGCCGTATCACTGGGGTGTTGGTAATGAAGCTCTGGTAACTGGTGACTCAGCTAATGATCTGCTCGGGGTAGTTATGGATCCGAATGTGCTGATCCAAGACTCCAAGACCGGCTCGTGTGATATCCAACCGGGACGACGGCCACAAGGCACAGAACGTTTGGACCTGGTGGCAGAATATCAGCGTCGTGCAGGTATCACTGAGAATACTGGCATGGGCTGATATGCTCCTGACTCCGTATTGACGGAAGAAAATAACATAGCAGAAAACTCTGAGTCCCGAATCTGGACTCAGAGTTTTCTGCTGCAGTAATGGTTTCG
>DXHA01000028.1 GCA_019113675.1 Candidatus Yaniella excrementigallinarum | reverse complement strand
CTTTGGTCGCAACGCTATGGCGTTTTGATATGTAATCAAGAAGGTTCAATAAAAGCCGCAGAGAAACACTCTGCGGCTTTTATTTTATCCAGCACCGTGCAGTTGGTTAAAATCCTGAAATTTCCAGCCTTGGTCAGTTTCCAATAGTTTTATGTCTATGGCGCCAGTGTTTGAAGGAAACGTTTCCAAATCTGCTCCACTAGAATCCTGCTGCGTGTACTGATCAGTTTGCCATTGGACCGTAACTATCGCGCCAGGTCCGGTGACTTCTGCAGATTCGACTACTGCCCGCATGCGTATTCCATCCAAAGAATTGCCGACGGCGGCCAGCGACCTTAATGTCTCATAATCTTCTGAATACACTGGTGAACCTTCAACTGCGTAATCGCTCACAAGCGACGAGTCAACCGTAGCCCAGGCACCTGTACGAGCTCTGGCCAACGAATCGACTATCGCCTGAAAGTCGACGTCTTGATTCGAAGCTTTCTGACTGGCCGCATTATTCGAAGGGTGGGGCAGTCTGTCAGGTACGAAGGTGACCGTGGTTAGTGCTGCACCACATAGCAGCATGCCGGTTATGATTAATACCATGCGCCAATTGCGGCCTGGCCGGCGCTTTGATTGGTCACTAAGCCCTTTCAAACCAGACTGGGCGCGTAAACGTGGGGCTCGCCTATAGCGAGCTTTTGGCCGTGACTTGGTATTTATCGGTTTACGGGTAGGAAGTAACAGCTCATAGTGTTCGTCGACTGAAGCAAATAGATCAACTGGTTGCGGTTCTGCCCAATACTGCACGGCATTGAGCAATTGTTCCATCTTCGGACGCAGCACGGGTTCATCCGATAAGCCGGCTTCTAGTACCTCAATGACATCTGGAGCCAAACCGTTGTTGAGAGTGCCTAACGGAACCCGAGAAAACGTTGGGCCCGGAACTTGGCCAGTAAGACAAAACCAACCGACAGCGGCAAGAGAATATACGTCAGCTTCAGACCCAAGACCTGTTAGCTGAGGGTTATACTGTTCAATTTCGGGGGCTAAAAACCCTGGCGTTCCAGTCACATTTGACGACAGTGCAGTAGCTCGAGATGCACCAAAATCGATTAATACCGGACGACCATTGAGATCAAACAAAATATTCGATGGCGAGATATCGCCATGCACAATTTGATGATTATGCAGATACTGCGTCACTTGTATCATAGGCAAAAGTACAGTTACGGTCTCTGCCAGACTCAGCCTGCCACCGGCAGCGATTAATTTGCTTAATGAACCGCTGGGCAAAAACTCCCAAAACGTGGCAGATCCTGATTGCATACCCGTCTCAACCACATCTGCAGGGGTTAAATACTGTACGAGATTTTCGTGGGTTAGAGACTCCGCCAGCTCCGCTTCTTGCGAAAGCAATGCTATTTCGCTATCCGACTTTGGAGTCTTACAAGCAGCGAATCGGTCCTCGTTGACATGTTGCATAAGCCAGACATGAGCTGTGGAACCGCTACCCAAATGCCGAATGACTTGCCAACAACCTATGTTATGCAACTGTTGTGGTAGCAAACTCGAGGCAATCCGAGCACTGAGGCCTGGCGATGCTTGGGCTGGGGGTAAATTCACGCTTGCTCTCCTCAGACATGTAAGCTCTATGATGCCCGAAAGCGTAAAGGTCAGATTAAGTTATCCACAGGGGTTAAGGCTAGAATAGGTTTATCATGGCTGAACAAAAATCTTCCGGCGCATCGCAAGCGCCAAAAAAAGACCTCAAAACCGTCAAGGCGGAGCAGAAGGCTCGTCGCAAGGCTGAGAAAACGCAAGCTAAAGAGGACAAAAAAGCCAAGAAGGCTAATAAGCGGGGCTTTTTCAAGCAGATCGCCGATGTCTTTCAGATGACAAGGAAGTACGATCCATCCATTATCTGGTGGATGGTTGGTGCGTTCGTCGCTGCTTTAGCAATTGGCTTCGTCATCGGCTTGTTCACAGGCTCCCCTCTGCTATGGACCCTGATGTTCATTCCATTGGGTTTGCTAGCGGCCATTATTATTATGAATAAAAAAGCTGAGAAGGCGGCTTTCGCCCAGATTGACGGGCGTCCCGGTGCAGCTGGTGCCGCATTGTCGCAGCTTGGACGCGGTTGGGTTGTTGAAGATGAGCCGATAGCAGTCAATCCACGCACTCAAGAAACGGTCTTCCGGGCCACCGGCAAGGCCGGCGTGGTTCTGGTCGCTGATGGTGATTACAACCGAGCCAAGCGCTTAGTCGAAAAACAGCGCAAGCACCTGCAGCGGTTCCTACCTAATGTCGAAATTCGTGTGCTCCAAGTGGGCCATGGGCCCAATGAAACTGCTTTGCACCAAGTAAAACCTACAATCAAACGCATGCGCAAAACACTCAACCGTCACGAAGTACGTGCTGTAGAACAGCGCATTTCGTCTATGCCGGTAAATAATTTGGGTATCCCGAAAGGTGTTGATCCCAATAAGATGCGCCCTGACCGGAAAGCCATGCGCGGCCGCTAAGAATCGTAGGTTATTAGCGGCCAGTTCACTATGGACTACATTTGGATTTCTACGGTGCCGGCCAGCTTGTCATGCAAACCACGCCCATCCCGATCGACCACTAGCACAGGGATCACTAGACAGAGCAGTACTGCCCGAAGCACGGCTTGGTACAGCTTTATCGTCGCACCTCCGATTTGTACGACTTGGATCCGGAATAAGCGTTTTCCTACGGTCGTAGCGAATAACCAGAGCAAACTAAAATGCATCAAGCAAAACATGCCAAGAACAACCCACTGGTTGTCAGGCTCTAGAATCATGCCGATCCCGCTGGCAATAAACCAATCGACAAAGATGGCGCCGACTCGCCGCGGATAGGAGGCCATCGAAGCAGCCCCTGACTCAGGTAGCCCTAAAAACTCGCCAGCCCAGCGGGGCTCCGAAGAAGAATTTGGTGTGTTGTTCATCAGTTCTACCCTAATTGTTTTGTACGGCCAGCATCTCTGGTGATGCTCAATGTGTATTAGACCGCATTGTCAATATCAAACCGGTCAGAACTTCAATGTGTTAATGAAAATCGTTAAGCTTGAACCATCTTGTACGCAATGAAATGGAGTGACAATGTTCACCTCGCCCGAAGAAGTTCTCTCTTATATTAAGGACGAGGAAGTGGTCTTCGTAGACATACGGTTCACCGACTTGATTGGTGGACAACACCACTTCAACGTCCCGGCAAAATCTGTAGATGATGACTTCTTCACCACAGGACAGCTCTTTGATGGATCATCAATTCCGGGCTTTGCTGGAATTGCCGATTCGGACTTGCAGCTCATCCCGGATGTGGGTACTGCTTTCATAGATCCCTTCCGAAAACATAAAACCCTGTGCATGTCTTTTTCCATCTTGTCACCTCGTACCGGTGAAGCCTACGTGCGAGATCCTCGCTCCGTAGCCCAGCGCGCAGAAGACTATGTAGCCTCAACCGGCATCGCCGATACTGCTATTTTTGCTGCTGAAGCTGAGTTTTATATCTTCGATGATGTCCGCTTCGAAACTCATCTTGCGAATCAGACATTCGTATCCGTTAATTCTGATGAGGCCTATTGGAACGATGGCACCGAAATTGAAGGCGGTAACCTTGGTCACCGAAACCTGACCATGAAAGGCTATTTCCCAGTCCCACCGGTCGATAAGCACGCCGATCTGCGCGATGACATCTCCCTTCTGCTAGACCAGGTTGGCCTAGAGGTCGAACGCTCGCACCATGAAGTCGGTGCCGGTGGTCAGGGCGAGATCAACTACGAATTTGACACTTTGATGCGAGCTGCAGACGACGTTCAGCTTTTCAAGTACATTGTCAAAGGTGCCGCCGAACAAGCAGGCAAAACAGCAACCTTCATGCCAAAACCAGTCTTCGGCGACGGTGGTTCAGGCATGCACTGCCACCAGTCGTTGTGGATGGATGGCCAGCCGCTGTTTTATGACGAAACGGGCTACGCCAACCTATCTGATACGGCCCGTTGGTATATTGGTGGCCTACTCAAACACGCCTCTGCGGTGCTGGCTTTTACCAACCCCACGGTGAACTCATATAAACGCCTTGTCAAAGGCTTTGAAGCACCGGTCAATATGCTTTATTCGCAGGGTAACCGTTCTGCTGCCGTCCGCATCCCAGTGACTGGTTCCAACCCGAAGGCCAAACGTCTTGAATTTCGGGCACCAGATCCTTCTGGCAACCCGTATTTAGGCTTCGCAGCACAACTTATGGCAGGTTTGGATGGTATCCGAAATCGTATCGAACCGGCAGAGCCTATCGATAAGGATCTCTACGAGCTGCCGCCCGAAGAGGCCAAAAATATCCAACAAGCTCCCCGCACTTTGGAAGAAGCCATCGACGCGCTGGAAGAAGATCACGATTTCTTACTTGCCGGGGACGTATTCACTCCAGACATCATCGAGACCTGGATTGAACTAAAGCGCGAAACCGAGATACTGCCCATGCAGGCCACGGTTACCCCCAAAGAGTTCGAATTGTATTATTCGGTCTGATCTTCCACGCTATAGAACCACCTAAAAAACGCCCCGATACGCTCAACTTTATCGCGAATCGGGGCGTTTATTAGTTTGGAAATAGTGTTGGTTACGCTCCAACACAGATTTGACGCCATATGACGAACAAAGCTGCCCAATGTGCCCACCACGGTGTACAGTAGTCGTTGTGTTCCGGGGTCGGTGAGAATCCGAACCGGCGGTGAAAGTCCGCGACCCCCGCGCCCGCGGGGCTGAACCAGTGTCATTCTGGTACCGACGGTGATAAGCAAAATGCTTTAGTCCGGATGAGAGGAACGCGCTGCCACAGATTTGGCAGCATTTCCCGGCGCACCTGTATCAAGGAGTCAGACGCCGGATGTTATCCCACAGCCAGCTTTCTACTATGATGCAGCGTGCCATCAGGCTCGCACAACTCGGCCCACCCGATGATCTCAACCCCCAGGTAGGATGCGTAATCGTCGACGACAACGGTCTCGTCGTCGCTGAAGGCTTTCACGCCGGTTCTGGTAGCGACCATGCAGAAGTTGCTGCCCTAGCAAAACTTGACCCTGCCTTGAACCCATCAAGGCTGACGGCGGTCATCACTCTTGAGCCGTGCAATCACACTGGTAAAACTCCCCCATGTGTCGAAGCCATCCACGCTTCAGGGATCGGGACAATTGTCTATGGCCAACCTGATGTAGGGCAACACTCTGCAGGTGGTGCCACTGAACTCTTTGCCCGCGGCCACCGCGTCATCGGCGGCATCGCCTCTGCAGCAACCGCTGAGCTCTTAGCTGATTGGCGTCAGCGCACCGGTCAATCCCGAGGCCGAGTGATCGCAAAGTGGGCACAATCCCTGGACGGTCGACTAGCCGCTGCAGACGGCACTAGCCAGTGGATCACCTCGGCCAAGGCACGAAGCCATGTTCATATTCAGCGTGCTCTAGCCGATGTCATAATTACTACCACTGCGACTGTGAGAGCCGACAACCCGGCCTTAACCGCTAGGGACCAAGCTCGCGACCTACTCGTGCCGGCCTGTGACCAACCCCTGCCAGTTATTTTCGGTGCCACCAACATCGATCAAGGAGCCGCGATCCATAGCCATCCGGCTCTCATGCACCGCGGGCTTAGCAGCGCGCCCCAGTTCTCTGGCGAAAATCTTATTGACGCCCTCGCCCAGCTAAAAGAGCTGGCGGGCCCAACACCGCGCATCCTCATAGAGGCCGGTCCAGCGTTCATCACTGAAATCCTGGCCCAACAACTCGTTGATGAGCTACTGGTTTATACCGCCCCGATACTTTTAGGCGGGCCACATCACGCCGTTACTGAACTAGGCATCACGACGTTGACAGAAAGCCAGCAGTTCCAATTTTCAAGTATCCACTCTCTGGATACCGATATAGTTTCTACCCTATTCAAGGAGCACTAGTGTTTACCGGTATCATCCAAAGTCGCGGTCGCATTACCGACATCACTGAAACAGCTACGGATACCGTGGCGATCACAATCCACGCCCCGACGGTGCTCAACGACGTGCGCCGCGGCGATTCGATCGCCATTGACGGGGTCTGCCTAACGGTCACAGCGTTCTCCTCCGACACATTTACCGCTGATGTCATGGTGCAAACGTTGCGACTAACCTCGTTAAACACCAAAAATATCGGTGATGAGGTCAACGTCGAGCCTGCCATGGCGGCAACCGACCGATTCGGCGGTCACATTGTCCAAGGCCATGTGGAGGCCACCGGGACTATCCAGGAGATCGAACCCACTGAGCAATGGACTCGCATGCGCATCAGCTTGCCAGCACATCTTGCGCCGTTTCTGATAGATCAGGGTTCTATCACAGCTAACGGCATCTCGCTCACCGTTGCCGAAGTATCGCAGCCTCAAACAACCGGACACTGGTTCGAGATCTTCCTAATCCCTGAAACACTAGAGGCCACCACCATGGGTGATGCATCAGTCGGCGACACTATTAATTTGGAAACCGATCTGTTGGCCCGGCATATTGCCCGCATGATCCAGTTCGACGCAAAAGAGGGAAAATGAAACTCGCAGATATTCATCAAGCTATCGATGCCATTGCAAATGGTCAGCCAGTCATTGTTGCCGACGACGAAGATCGCGAAAACGAAGGCGACCTGATCGTCTCCGCCCAACTGGCCACCACAGAAACCATCGCTTTTATGGTCGAGCACTCTTCCGGGTTACTGTGCGCACCAATGTCGGATGAAATAGCTGATCGGCTTGAGTTGCCTATGATGGTCTCCCATAATCAGGATGTGCGTCAAACTGCATATACCGTCACCGTTGATGCTGCCCAAGGTGTCACCACCGGAATCTCTGCTGCAGACCGTGCACACACCGTCAATTTGCTAGCCGGTGCTGATACTTTGCCGTCACAACTGAATCGGCCAGGTCATATCTTACCGCTACGTGCCGTGGCTGGTGGAGTTCGTCAGCGTCCCGGACATACCGAAGCCGCCGTCGAGCTAATGTCACTGGCCGGACTGTCACCGGTGGGGGTTATAGCCGAAATCGTTGCCGATGACGGCGACATGATGCGTCTACCCGGGCTCATCGACATGGGGGCCAAACATGAGATCCCGGTGATCACTATCGAAGCCTTAATCCACTATCTCAATGCACAGCATCCTGAAACAGCGCCGGTCAAAACCATGCACCGGCACGTATCACAACGCGCTGAGGCACTGGTGCCCACCCGTTTTGGTGAGCTCACCATGAAAGTTTATCGTGACCGTAAAGCAGGGGTCGAACATTTGGCCCTAATCGGTCCAAATACTCCGTTGGGTTCCCACCAGCCCACTGTGGTCCGGGTGCATTCGGAGTGTCTCACAGGGGAAGCATTCGGTTCATTGAAATGTGAATGCGGCGCCCAACTTGATGCTGCCTTAGAACATATTGGTTCCCACGGCGGTGTCGTCATCTACCTACGTGGTCATGAAGGACGCGGTATCGGTTTAGGCAATAAGATTCGTGCGTATCAGCTGCAGTCCACCGGCCTTGACACCATCGAGGCGAATGAACACTTGGGGCTACCCGTGGACGCACGCAGTTATGCTGCAGCCGCTGAAATCCTGGATACTTTAGGGATCAGAAGCGTGCGACTGCTAACCAATAATCCCGATAAGGTTACACAGCTGCAAGCTGCCGGCATTGACGTGCTGGAACGTCTGGGCCTGGTGGTTGGTCGCCACCCAGAAAATACTGACTATCTGACCACCAAAGCCACCAAACTCGACCACTTCATCCCAACAGAATAGGAACACATCATGGCCAAACATGGCGCACCCCAGTTAAACGTCGATGCCACCGGATATCGTGTGGCCATCGTCGCTGGCTCATGGCACACGACTGTGATGCAAGGGCTTATTGACGGAGCTACCACCACCCTGGAAGCCTCCGGGGCTACTCATCGGCTAATCTCGGTGGCCGGTTCTTTCGAGATACCACTGGCAGCCCAGACCGCACTAGCCAACGGATACGACGCCGCAGTATGCCTGGGGGTAATCATCCGCGGGGAGACCCCACATTTTGATTTCGTCGCTGACGCCGTCACCTCGGGGCTTACCCGTGTTCAACTTGATGCAGGTAAACCCGTTGGTTTTGGGATTCTTACCGTCGACGACGACGCCCAGGCGCTCGATCGTGCTGGGCTTGCGGACTCCCAGGAATCTAAGGGACAAGAGGCCGCCGAAGCCGCTTTACAACTTGCGCTCACCGTGGCAGAACTAACGGAATAAACCCGGGCCCACTTGGTGCTGTACCCGGTAGACCAACCGTATCTGGAGGTACCTTTGTCCGCTCCCTACCCTGTGTCTATCTTGGATTTAGCAACCGTATCCCACGGTCAACCAATTGCCGAATCGTTACAAGAATCCACTGCACTAGCTGTACTGGCCGACCAACTCGGGTTTAAGCGACTGTGGTTCGCCGAACACCACAACATGAAAACTATCGCATCATCTGCCACCTCGGTGCTCTTGGCACATATCGGGGCCCACACTAACAATATTCGTCTGGGTGCCGGGGGCATTATGCTGCCGAACCACGCGCCGCTGGTAATCGCAGAACAGTTCGGGACGCTCAAGGAACTGTACGGCGACCGCATAGATCTTGGGCTAGGCCGTGCACCCGGTACTGATCAGAAAACGTTGATGGCATTGCGCCGAACTAATCAATCTGCTGAGCGCTTCCCATCTGATGTGCTAGAACTGCAAAGCTATCTTCAAGGCGAATCGCGGATCCCTGGGATTAATGCCTACCCAGGCTATGAAACAAATGTGCCACTTGTCATTTTGGGCTCGTCACATTTCGGTGCACAGCTGGCAGCACAGCTGGGACTGACCTATAGCTTTGCTTCCCATTTCGCGCCACAAATGCTCGAATCTGCTGCCGCTATGTACCGCAGCGAGTTCAAACCGTCACCCGACTTACCGGAACCATATTTTATAGCGGCCGCGAACGTTATCATCGCCGATACAGAAGAGCGCGCGCAACAACTATGGGATCGTGCACAACGTTCTCGTATACGCAGCATGCTGGGACGTGGCAGGAATCTTTCCGATGAGGATGTCGAACAGCTTATGCATTCAGCTCCTGGTCAACAAGTACTTCAAATGTTGGAAATGAGCGCTGTCGGAACACCGGATACGGTACGGGAATGGTTAGATGATTTTGCAACGCGGATAAATGCGGATGAAGTGATTATCACAAACATGGCCGGACCACTTGATGATCGGAAACGTGCCTTGCAGCTTATCTCGGACCATATAATTCAGCGGTAATTTCGCGCTCTTTGCGACGCCAGGTTAATCAGAGACACCATAAAATACCCGTTCAAATACTGCTCTAGCATGTCGGGTGATACGTAGATAGTCGTCTTCGAACTCGCCGACTTCGCCTGCGTCATAACCCGTCCAACGCGCCAGAGCTTCCAACTGATCGCGATTTGTTGGTAGCACATCAGACGATTTGGCTGAGGCAATAACAATACCCGACCGGATTTTGGTGGCCAATTGCCAAGCCTGCATCAAAATATCAGCATCCTCAGCAGCTAACAAATGCGCTTCTTTCGCCGCCCTCAAGGCTTCCAAGGTGTTGGTGGTTCGCAAACTTGGATAGTCGGGAGCGTATTTTAGTTGCAGGGTTTGGGTGAGCCATTCGACATCAGTGAGTCCTCCTCGGCCCAGTTTTAAATGTCTGGCTGGGTCTGCACCACGAGGTAGCCGTTCGGCTTCCACTCTGGCCTTCATCCGTTGAATCGCTTGTGTCTGTTCTTCGGTGAGTCCGTGGCTATAGCGGACCGAATCGGCCCACTGCATAAAGTCAGTGGTCAATGGTTTTGTGCCGGCCACAATCCGTGCTTTCAATAAGGCCTGGATTTCCCAGACATCTGCCCACTGGGCGAAGTATGCCTTATATGAGGCAAGTGAACGCACCAGCGGGCCGCGGCGTCCTTCTGGCCGCAAGTCAGCATCGATTTCTAATACCGGCTCCAAAACTATTGGCGGTCGGGTTGGCATCTTCATGAAACTGATCAGGGCTTTGGCCACTTCCACAGCGAAACGTGTCGCCTCGTCAGGCGCCACGTCCTGGGCGGCCTGGTGGACAAACATAACATCTAGGTCCGAACCGTAACCGGCCTCAAAGCCTCCTTGGCGTCCCATGGCAATCACTGCTATTTGAGCAGGTGCCGCACTGCGGTCCCATTTTCGCTCAACATGGCTATGAACAAGGTCAAGCAGTGCTTCTACCGCAGCCTGATCGGCGTGAGCCAATGCGGTAGAAACTTGTTGTTGGTCCACCAGGCCACAGGCATCAGCCAAACCAATCCGTAGTATTTCACGACGTCTGACTAATCGTATATAGCGGGCGGCATCTGGCAGATATGGGTGACGGCGTAACAGCGCTGCCATTTCCGTTTGGATAGTGGCCAAGTCTAAGGGCATCAGATCTTGGTCTCGGTCCATCCAGGCTGCCGCCTGTGGGGTGTGTTCAAGCATGTCGGCAATGTAGCGCGACGAAGATAGCACGTGGGCCAGCCGCTCTCCGGCTGCGGAGGAGTCACGTAGCATATGCAAATACCAGTGCGAACCACCGACTGATTCGCTAAGCTTGCGAAAACCCAGCAGGCCACCATCGGGGTCTGGACCCGAAGCGAGCCACCCCAGCATGGCTGGCAAAATTTGGCGTTGCAGTTTTGCTTGGCGGGATACTCCCGAGGTTAAGGACTCCATATGCCGTACAGCACCTGATGGATCCCGATAGCCTAGGGCTGCCAATCTGGCTGTGGCTGCATCTGGAGTCAGACGAGCGTCGTCAGCAGAAAGCGCAGCAGTAGAAGGCAATAGAGGCCGATAAAAGATCTGCTCGAATAGGGTCCGGTTAGATCGCACCGTGGCTTGCCACGCCTTAACTAATTGCTCATGGTCCTTGGGCCATCCGCCTGTCATGGGCCGTACCCCACGTGCCAAGTGCCGCAATTCTTGTTCATCCTCGGGTATCATATGCGTGCGCCGCATTTGTACCAGTTGAACGCGATGTTCAATCAAACGCAAAAACCGGTAGTTGTTAACCATTACCTGGGCATCGCTGGGGCCGATGTAACTACCGGCCTGTAGCGCATCTAAAGCATCCTCGGTGGCTCGCACTCGTAGCTCAGAATCGGTTTTCCCATGCACTAGTTGTAGCAATTGTGCCGGGAACTCAACGTCGCGTAACCCACCGGGGCCTAATTTGATTTCACGTTGGCGTTGTTCTTGATCGATATGGTCAATGACTCTATTGCGCATGCGTTGAACCTGTTGCACGAAACCAGGTCGGGTTGAAGCTTGCCAAATTAGCGGGGCAAGTGTATCGATATAACGATGACCTAGCTCTTGACTGCCAGCGACAGGACGAGCTTTCAGCAACGCCTGGAATTCCCAGGTGTGTGCCCAGCGTTGGTAGTACTCTAAATGGGAGGCGACTGTACGGGACAGTACCCCATCTTGGCCTTCAGGCCGCAAATTGGTGTCAACTTCCCACAGCGCCGCCTCGCGTGCCGGTTTGCTAATGACCGTCGAGACTCCAGCAGCCAGCTCTACAGCAATATCAGCGGCTTGGTCTGCTGATAACTGGGAATCGGGTACAACATCATGGACAAAAATTACGTCCACGTCCGACAGATAGTTCAATTCGCGAGCGCCACATTTGCCCATGGCAATAATACCCAGTGTCACATCATCGGTGTGTTCGTGACGATTTGTGGTTTCTGCACGCGATACGGCAAGTGCAGCTTCTAGGGCTGCCGTGGCAATATCGGACAACCACATCGATACTTTTGGTTGTAACGCTACGGGGTCGACGGAGGTCAAATCTTGTAGCGCGATGGCTACTAATTGGCGGCGGTACTCGATACGTAACGCGACCGCCGCGTCTTTACCTGTAACTGTGGCAACCGGAACTTCAACACTGGGGTCAGCTCCAACAGCATTCAGTAATACTGCACGCAATTGGCTTCTGGCATCGATCAGGTTGCCTTGATGATCCACCAGTCCCCCACTAGCCGCAGTCGAATCGCTATTGGGCGCACGAAAGATATCCAAGTTTTCTGGTCGGCGAATAAGAAACTCTCCCAGAGCTTCAGAAGCTCCCAGAACACGCAGCAGACCGTAGGCCTTGTCCCTATCAACGAATTGACTTACCGAGGAGTCACGTTCAATCAGGCGGATTAATAGCAACAGGGCTTGATCACGGTCCGGGGCAACAGACAACTGGTCGAGCAAGGTGTCTAGCCTGACTTCGGCTAGCTCAGCCGATTGCAGCAAGG
>DXHA01000027.1 GCA_019113675.1 Candidatus Yaniella excrementigallinarum | reverse complement strand
CCTTCGTCCATGTCCGCGTAGCTCTTTTCACTCACGACGGGAGACAGGATGACGTCGCGGGGGTTCTTATCGATGTTGGTGGACATGTGGTCTCCTCCTACTTCGCGCTTGCAGCCGACACGAAGGCATCGTATGCAGGTTTGGTAAAGACCACGTCGTCAGCTTTCAACACATCATAAGTGTTGAGCTGATCAGCATACAGTGTGTGCACATGCTGCAGATTACGAGTTGACAGTGCAGCGACGTCGTCGGAACGGTCGATAACAACCAAGAAGTTGCGACGTTCGTTCTGAATTTCAGCCAGTGCAGTCTTGGCGGCTTGTGTGGATGGGGTCTCCTGTTCCACTAGCGCTTCTACGACATGAACGCGTCCGTTGCGAGCACGGTCTGAAAGAGCGCTACGCAAAGCTGCGGCCTTCATTTTCTTAGGGGTACGCTGCGAGTAATC
Source organism: Candidatus Yaniella excrementigallinarum (assembly GCA_019113675.1). GTDB lineage: Bacteria > Actinomycetota > Actinomycetes > Actinomycetales > Micrococcaceae > Yaniella > Yaniella excrementigallinarum. Next base: position 73,166 of record DXHA01000027.1, on the reverse strand, counting down.
GCGCGATTGTGGACCATGTGCTATACCGCCACCGGTCATCTGCGGTTCACGGATAGAACCTTGACGAGCCCGGCCGGTACCTTTTTGACGAAACGGCTTACGTCCACCGCCAGAAACTTCCGCGCGAGTTTTTGTCGCGTGGGTCCCCTGGCGTGCAGCAGCAAGTTGCGCGTTGACAACCTGGTGCATCAAAGCAACGTTGGCTTCGACATCAAAGAGTTCAGCTGGCAGATCCACCGATACTTTTTTGACAGCCATGTCGTTAGGCTCCCTTCACTGCATCGCGAACCAACACAACGCGGCCACGGGGACCAGGTACTGCACCTTTAATGAGCAGCAAGTTGTTCTCTGCATCGATGCCGTGCAGAGTGAGGTTCTGGGTGGTAGTTTTGACATTGCCCATACGGCCGGGCAGTTTTTTACCTTTGAAAACGCGGCCTGGCGTGGCGGCGCCACCAACAGAACCTGGTTTACGGTGGTTCTTCTTCTGACCGTGCGAAGCGCCTGCGCCACCGAAATTGTGGCGTTTCATGGCACCTGCGAAACCTTTACCTTTGGAGTTGGCAGTGACATCGATAAGTTGTCCTGCTTCGAACTGCTCAACGGTCAGGTCCTGGCCAAGCTCATAGTCAGCTACATCAGAGGTACGGATCTCGACGAGGTGACGGCGTGGTGTCACACCGGCTTTGTCAAAGTGTCCGACCAATGGTTTGGAGACCTTGCGAGGGTCGATTGCGCCGTAGGCTATTTGAACGGCACCGTAGCCGTCGTTTTCTTCGTTTCGCAGCTGGGTCACTACGTTAGGCTCAGCCTGAACCACAGTAACGGGAATGAGGTTGTTGTTCTCGTCCCATACCTGGGTCATGCCGAGCTTCGTGCCCATCAGTCCCTTAATTTTTGGGGATGTGGTCATAGTTCTCTCAGCACCTCCCTAGCTTAGAGTTTGATTTCAATGTTGACATCCGCCGGCAGGTCGAGGCGCATCAGCGAGTCAACAGCCTTTGGTGTCGGGTCTACAATGTCGATAAGACGCTTGTGAGTACGCATTTCAAAGTGCTCACGGCTGTCTTTGTATTTGTGTGGAGAACGGATCACGGCGAACACATTCTTTTCAGTAGGTAGTGGAACCGGGCCAACTACCTGTGCGCCTGCGCGTGTGACCGTATCAACGATCTTCCGCGCTGAAGTATCGATCACTTCGTGATCGTAGGACTTCAGCCGGATGCGGATTTTCTGTCCCGCCATGGCGTCTGCCTCATTTCCGTACTAGTTGAGTACCTGTCCCTGTGTCCATGACTCAGCTATTGCTGGGCATGTTTTTGTTTTCGCTTATATGGTCGAATCCGTGCAACGGGTTCCTCGGCCATATAAGACCATCAAGTTTCATTTCATCAGGTGCACACAGAAGTGCCACCCGAGAAGTAAGCATGAGCTCGTAACGCACCGGCCCGAGACCAATAGCGGTCATATTTAGGGCACAGTTATTCAGAGCAACCTGTCTATTATGACAGAAAACTTTCGATATTGCGAATCGATCAGCTGTTGTCAAGAACGTAAATAATGTGGCGTTTACCGCATTCTACTAGAACACTAGCACCAGGGTTAAACCACAGAGCCCCCTGATCCTTATGGATTAGGGGGCTCTGTGAGAGTGGCGTAAAACTAGTGTCTCACGTCTGCTCTTATATTTACTTAACGATCTTGGTTACACGACCTGATCCAACGGTGCGTCCACCTTCACGAACAGCAAAGCCAAGGCCTTCTTCCATAGCAATTGGCTGAATCAGTTCAACAGACATTTCGGTGGTGTCACCTGGCATGACCATTTCGGTACCTTCTGGCAGGGTGATAACACCGGTTACGTCAGTGGTACGGAAGTAGAACTGCGGACGGTAGTTGGAGTAGAACGGGTTGTGACGGCCACCTTCGTCCTTGGACAGAATGTAGACGTTGGCTTCGAACTGGGTGTGTGGAGTGATCGAACCTGGTTTTACAACAACCTGGCCACGTTCAACATCTTCACGACGCAGGCCACGCAGCAGTAGACCACAGTTTTCGCCTGCCCAGGCTTCGTCGAGCTGTTTGTGGAACATCTCGATACCGGTAACGGTGGTCTTCTGGGACTCGCGGATACCAACGATTTCAACTTCAGAGTTGAGAGCCAGGGTACCGCGTTCGGCGCGACCAGTTACTACGGTACCGCGACCGGTAATAGTGAAGACGTCTTCAATCGGCATCAAGAATGGCTTGTCACGGTCGCGTTCTGGTTCAGGGATGTACTCATCAACGGCTTCCATGAGGTCCTCAACGGACTTGACCCATTTCTCATCGCCTTCAAGAGCTTTAAGCGCTGAAACGCGAATGACTGGAGCATTGTCGCCGTCGAATTCACCTGAGGACAGCAGTTCACGAACTTCCATCTCAACCAGTTCCAACAGGTCTTCATCGTCGACCATATCGGACTTGTTCAGTGCGACCAGCAGGGCTGGAACACCAACCTGCTTGGCCAGCAGAACGTGTTCACGTGTCTGTGCCATTGGGCCATCGGTAGCAGCAACAACAAGAATCGCGCCGTCCATCTGTGCGGCACCGGTAATCATGTTTTTGATGTAGTCAGCGTGGCCTGGGGCGTCGACGTGAGCGTAGTGACGTTTATCGGTCTCGTACTCAACGTGAGAGACGTTAATGGTAATACCGCGCTGGCGCTCTTCGGGAGCACCATCGATGTCGGCGTAGTCGCGCTGTTCGTTGAACTCTGGGAACTTATCGGCAAGAACCTTGGAGATCGCAGCGGTCAGGGTGGTTTTACCATGGTCAACGTGACCGATGGTACCGATGTTAATGTGCGGCTTTGTCCGCTCGAACTTTGCCTTCGACACAGATTCCTCCTAGAACTGTTCGACTGGAGAAGGACATGCAGCCGCTTGTGGCGGTCTGACTTGGTCCAGTCTACGTCAGATGTTGTTTTTACTAAATTGCCCCGATGATTAGGACCGGTCCGTAGATTGCTTCACAATCTTGGCCGCTGATGCGGACCGGACCCTAGTCCTGGACCAAACCGCATGTTCGGGGAAACATGTTGTTTGGTGGATGGTGGACCTGACATTCAGGCCCACCATCCCAAATCTAACCGGCAAACTATTCTAATTTACTCGCCAGAATGTTTCTGAATGATTTCTTCAGAAACTGCAGCTGGTACTTCGCCGTAAGAATCAAAGGTCATCGTGTAGACCGCGCGACCCTGGGTACGGGAGCGGAGGTCACCGATGTAACCAAACATTTCAGACAGTGGGACTTTAGCCTTAATGACTTTAACGCCCGTAGCGTCTTCCATTGATTCGATGGTACCGCGACGAGAGTTCAAGTCGCCGATAACATCGCCCATGTATTCTTCTGGTGTCCGTACCTCAACCGCCATAACTGGTTCCAGTAGAACCGGTTTTGCACGCTTGATACCTTCTTTGAATACCTGTGAACCTGCAAGCTTGAACGCCATTTCGGATGAGTCAACATCGTGGTAGGCGCCATCTTCCAGGGTGGCTTTGACACCGACCATTGGGTAGCCGGCAAGCACACCAACCTGCATGGCTTCCTGGATACCTTGGTCTACCGATGGAATGTACTCGCGAGGAATACGTCCACCAGTAACGGAGTTTTTGAATTCGTAGATTTCGCCGTCTTCGGTGTCTAGTGGCTCGAAGGTAACAACAACTTTCGCGAACTGGCCGGATCCACCTGTTTGCTTCTTATGGGTGAAGTCAACGGACTCAACCTTGCGACGGATAGTTTCACGGTAGGAGACCTGTGGCTTACCTACGGTTGCCTCTACCTTGAATTCACGCTTCATACGGTCGACAAACACATCTAGGTGTAGTTCGCCCATACCGCCGATTTCAGTCTGACCAGTTTCTTCATTCCGAGTGACGGTGAAGGTTGGGTCCTCAGCTGACAAACGCTGAATAGCTGTCGACAGTTTTTCCTGGTCGCCCTTAGAGTTTGGTTCGATAGCTACCGAAATGACAGGCTCAGGGAACTCCATGGATTCCAAGATGATCGGAGCATCTTTAGCCGAGAGAGTATCACCAGTGGTGGGATCCTTGAGACCTACCACAGCATAAATGTGTCCCGCCTGTGCCTCGTCAACTGGGTTTTCTTTGTTGGCGTGCATCTGGAAAAGCTTGGAGACACGTTCTTGCTTCTGTCTGGTGGCATTCAGAATCTGGTCGCCGGCTTTGATCTTTCCGGAGTAGACACGGATATAAGTCAGAGTTCCGAAAAACGGGTGAGCAGCAATCTTGAACGCTAGGGCCGAGAACGGCTCATCCAGGCTTGGTCTGCGAATCATTTCCTGGTCTGGATCATTGACCGCGCGGCCTTTGACTGAGTCAACGTCCAATGGAGATGGCAGGTAATCAACGATGGCATCGATGACAGGCTGAACACCGCGGTTCTTGAATGCGGAACCGCAGAAGACTGGGTAGGCTTCGTCAGCGATAGTCAGAGCACGGATTCCGGCTTTGATCTCATCGTTGGTTAACTCGCCCTCTTCCAGGTACTTCATCATCAATTCTTCTGATGATTCAGCCGCAGATTCGATGAGTTCGTTGCGGTATTCTTCGGCACGCTCCTGCAGCTCTGCTGGAATCTCTTCGATTTCATAGGTTGCACCAAGTTTGGTGTCCCCTTTGGCATCAGCTGGCCAGACGAAAGCTTTCATGCTTAGGAGGTCGACAACGCCAATAAAATCGTTTTCGGTACCGATCGGCAGTTGCATAACCAATGGCTTGGCACCTAGGCGAGACTTGATGGTTTCTACCGTGTGATAGAAATCCGCACCAAGTTTATCCATTTTGTTAACGAAGCAAATACGCGGTACACCGTATTTATCGGCTTGGCGCCAGACGGTTTCCGACTGTGGTTCGACACCTTCTTTAGCATCGAATACTGCAACGGCACCGTCGAGTACACGCAGGGAACGTTCAACTTCAACAGTGAAGTCAACGTGGCCCGGGGTGTCGATGACGTTAATCTGGTTACCTTCCCAGAAGCTGGTTACAGCAGCGGAGGTAATGGTAATACCGCGTTCTTTTTCCTGGGCCATCCAGTCGGTGGTTGAAGCACCATCGTGGGTTTCACCAAGTTTGTGGTTTACACCGGTGTAGAACAGGATCCGCTCGGTTGTAGTAGTTTTACCGGCGTCAATGTGGGCCATAATGCCGATATTACGAACTTTTGTGAGGTCAGTAAGCACTTCTTGTTGTGCCACAGGGTCTCCCTTAGTTGTTGCCTATTTCCAAGAGCCACAGACTCCTAGTTGAGGCAACGGCTCGGAATGAGTACTGAGTTGGTGTTTGATTTACCAGCGGTAGTGGGCAAACGCCTTATTAGCTTCAGCCATCTTGTGAACATCTTCGCGACGTTTCACAGCTGCACCCAGTCCGTTGGAAGCATCTAGAATTTCGTTAGTCAGTCGCTCGGTCATAGACTTTTCACGGCGTGTCTTGGAGAACGTCACCAGCCAGCGCAATGCTAGCGCAGTTGCACGTCCAGGTTTTACCTCGACAGGCACCTGATATGTCGCACCGCCAACACGGCGTGAGCGTACTTCGAGAGCAGGACGAACGTTGTCCAAAGCTTTCTTCAGAGTCGCTACCGGATCGTCACCGGCTTTGTCGCGAGTTCCGTTCAGAGCTCCGTAGACAATACGTTCGGCGGTTGATTTCTTACCATCAACCAAAACTTTGTTAATCAGCTGGGTGACCAAGGATGAACCATAAACCGGGTCAACTACCAGCGGGCGCTTGGGCGCGGGTCCTTTACGTGGCATGGGTTAGTTCTTCTCCTTCTTGGCACCATAACGGCTACGAGCTTGACGACGGTCTTTGACGCCCTGGGTATCCAGAGCACCGCGCACAATCCTGTAACGGACACCTGGAAGGTCTTTCACGCCACCGCCGCGTACAAGCACAATCGAGTGCTCTTGGAGGTTATGTCCTTCACCTGGAATGTAAGCAGTAACTTCGACGCCACCGGCTAGACGGACACGTGCGACTTTACGCAGCGCTGAGTTCGGTTTCTTGGGGGTGGTGGTGTACACACGAGTGCACACGCCACGGCGCATTGGACGCGCATCGAGCGCGGGCGATCCAACGCGCTTTGCCTTTGGTGTGCGGCCCTTACGGACCAGCTGCTGAATTGTTGGCAAAATGTATCTCCGTATTTTGTCATCTTCTTTCGAACGGATCGTGGCGGCTCAAGTCCCCCGCGATTCGAAAGAAAGCTTGGTCTTTTTTCGACGCCCTAGGTCTTGCCTTTGGACGTGCAAAAAGGTGGCATTTGTTACGCAAGATCCCCGCAACCCGGACAGAGTCCTACTGCCACTTTGAAACAATCGTTCCTAGTGTAGCAGGTTCGAGCGTGCAGGGAAAACTGAGCAACTACTTGCATCTTTAGCTATATTAGGCGTTCATTGTGCCAGGAGTATGTTCCACTTCTGCAGCCGCTTTAGACAGCCGGTAACGCTGATACAAGTCGCGTTTGAAATTGCGATCCTTCGGGTAACTCAGTGGCCTGCCTACTCGCTTGGACTGTTGGGCGGCCCGAAGTTGTTCCAGCTGTTCTTGGGAGGCGTATTGTTGTGCCAATTTCATAGGAATGGTGAGCGAAGCTGCTGGTCCATCCACTGTCAACGGACTCGGGTGCGCATCGCGTGCCACAAACTCCCGGTATAGGTAAGTGGCTGGATTCGCACCTGCGACTGTCAGATAATAATGGTGACGTCCCAGTCGCGGGTTCATTTCTAAGAAATATGCCATACCGGTTTGTTCGTGAATTTTGATGTCGAACATACCGAATCCGTGCCAATTGACGGCATCCATGAGCCGACGGCCCTGCTCTTCTACCGTGGTATCAGAAACTGTGACAAGCGCCCTGGAGTTGCCCTCCAAGCCAGGGGCGTGGTCTTCGACAATTACCTGTCCCAGCCCGGTTAGCACGTTTTGGCCATTACGATCTCGAAAATGCGTTAAGATCCGCAGATTAGAATCAGGTCCAGGAATGAACTGTTGGATGATGAGCGTGCCACCATATCCGGCTGCGATTGCTTTGTGGAGTATCTGGCTAAGTTCCTGTGGTGTGGCTATGTAATGGACCTTACGCCGTCCTTCAAACTGAGTGTTTGCCCACTCGCCACCGTCGCCGGCTTTAAGTATCAATGGATAATGCCAATCGGGAGCCGTAAGAGAGGCAACGAACTCGTCTATGGCTGAACTTCCTCGGGCACAGTCGATAGCACTCGTCCGCGGAAAGTTGATATCCAAATCTTCGCATAGCGCATAGAAGTGTTCTTTTAACGCGGCCTGGTCAAGCTGCTGTGTAGTCAACTCAGGAAAAACATAACCTAATCGACGAAGTTCGGTCGCGTGGTCAACCATAATTCTGACGAGATGATCATAGCCTGCCATAAGAAGTAGCGGACGTGACGTGTGCTGTTGCAGTGTTTGTGCGATATCAGCTAAATGCTCTAGCACTGAACTTGCTTCGAACATTGGTCCTGCAGGAAACACTTGGGTGATCTTGCTCCCACCAACAACCAGGTTATCTGCTGTGGGCACCACAGCAGATATAACTCCGTATGCTTCATGAAATTCGCGTGCGAGGGTATATGCCCCAAGGTCTCCCCCAGTAATAACCGGGACGAAGGGCTGAGAGGCAGGAATCTGTGGGCTCATAGTCGACGAGTTTAGCAATAGCTTGGACTGCTGCTGGTTTTCGCAGCGGGTTTTGAAGAGTCATACTGGGGTACGCTGGAAGGGTGACATACCATAAGACTTTGCGCATCCAAGAGATTTCCGTTGAACAGCACCATGAGTTTCTCGGCGGCCAGCGTTCCGCTTCTTTTTTACAGAACCCCCTGTGGCCTCAGACCAAGCCGGCATGGCGAAGTCAGTCGATCGGGTGGTTCTACCGGGAGGAACTGGTAGCAGCTTCCTTGGTGTTGTATCGGCCGATACCGGTTCCTGGATTGCGTGGCAGATCCTTAGCGTACATTGCCGATGGCCCGGTTTTTCATCCGCAGGAAGTTGAGTTGCCGTCTTTGTTGAAACCACTGGTTCAATTTGCCCGAGGCCAGGGCGCCTTTATGATTCGTATGGGTTTGCCATTTGTTATATGCCGATGGGAAGCGGATTCGGTTCGTAAGGCCCTATCCGGTGGTGGTTACGAGCAGATCCCTGGTTTGGACCCCGTCGAATCGAATAGCGCTGCTTGGTCGATGCAAGATAGTCTGGTCGATTTAGGTTGGGAGAAACCTCAGGTCAGTGACGACTTTATCGCTGGCCAAGCTCAATTTCAGGCGCGCATTCCGCTACCGGAATTGACTGCCGAACAGCGTGCAAATCGCGATTCACCAGAGTTTCAGCAGGCAGTTGATGATGTACTGGCACGCATTGATAGTACTTCACGCAGACAGACCCGTAAATCAACGCGCTCTGATTTGGTTATTTCAAGCGGCGGACTTGAAGATATCGACCAATGGCAGGCCCTGTATGAAGAGACTGCAGAGCGCGATAATTTCACCGGTCGTCCGCAAAGCTATTTCGAGGCAATGGTTGACGCTTTGAATACATCAGAGGTCGCAGAGTGCAAGGTCCTATTTGCACATTATCAAGATCAGTTACTTGCATCAGCCATTTACGTTCAACAGCAAGATACCGGATGGTATGTATATGGTGCCTCAAGCCGTGCCGAGTCTAAGAGATATGCCCCAAGGGCATTACAGCTTGAACAGATTAAGCTCAGTTTGGAAGCTGGGGCCGCCTGGTACGACCTAGGCGGGGTCTCAGCAACGCTAGATAAGGAACATGAGTTAGCAGGACTAACTCGTTTTAAAACTACGATGGGCGCCGATATCGTCCAAACTATGGGCGAGTGGGACTATCCGATTAATAAAGTGTTATCTCGGGCTTTTAAATTATATTTACAGCGTCGCGGCTAACACTACTACCACTCATACTGGGTCGTTGATGTGCGCTATGCGCAATCAACGACCCAGTTTTTTAATCAGTTCTGAAGTGCTAGTAGTAACTATGCTTTGTTGTCCGTTAAACAGCCAGGGGCCAGCGCAATTTTTCGCGCTGGCCCCTGAGACTACCTATTGCGGTGTTGACGGCTTATGGTTTAGCGGAAATCGCCACCCAGGCCGTAGTCTTCCAGCGGAATGGCGTGGAAGTCTCCACCGATTTCGGTGTCCATACCCGGGTAATCGAAGTCCGGGAACGCGGCGGCACCAGTAAACATGTTTGCCTTGGCGTCATCTGTTGGCTCAACAGCAACATTGGTGTAGCGATCCAGGCCGGTACCGGCTGGGATGAGCTTACCGATGATGACATTTTCCTTGAGGCCCAACAGCGGATCAGCTTTGCCTTCCATCGCAGCCTGTGTCAGCACGCGAGTGGTCTCCTGGAAGGACGCAGCAGATAGCCAGGAGTCTGTTGCCAGAGATGCCTTGGTGATACCCATCAGCTCGTCACGGCCAGAAGCGGGACGCTTACCTTCAGCCACGGCTGCACGGTTGGCTGCCACGAATGCTACACGGTCGGCAAGTTCACCTGGCAGCAGGTCGGTATCGCCGGAATCAATAATGGTGATTCGACGCAGCATCTGTCGGACGATGACTTCCACGTGCTTGTCGTGAATGCCCACACCCTGCGACTGGTATACCTCTTGAACTTCGTCGACCAAGAACTTCTGGGCGGCACGTGGTCCAAGAACACGTAGTACCTGCTTCGGATCGATCGCACCTGAGACCAGTTGGGTTCCGACGTCAACGTGTTGTCCGTCTTCGACAAGGATGCGGGAACGACGCAGGACAGGGTAAGCCATTTCTTCAGATCCGTCGTCTGGAGTCAGTACGAGACGGACCTGTTTCTCATCTTCTTCGATGGTTACACGGCCGGCAACTTCAGAGATCGGGGCGACACCTTTTGGTGTGCGAGCTTCGAAGAGTTCCTGAATACGTGGCAGACCTTGGGTAATATCATCGGCCGATGCGACACCACCGGTGTGGAACGTACGCATCGTCAGCTGAGTACCTGGCTCACCAATGGACTGGGCTGCGATAATGCCAACGGCTTCTCCGATATCGACGACCTTACCGGTAGCCATGGATCGACCGTAGCACTTGGCACAGGTTCCAACCGCGGAATCACAGGTCAATACTGAGCGGACACGGATGTCGGTGATGCCAGCTTTGACCAGTTCGTTGAGTTTGGTACTGCCAACGTCTTCACCGGCTTTAGCAACGACATTGCCATCGGCGTCTTTGACGTCGGTAGCCAGTACGCGAGAGTAAGCCGAGGTTTCAACGTCATCGGCCATAACCAGCTCACCGTTTTCGTTGGGTGTGGCAATGGCGACGTTGAGTCCACGTCGAGTACCGCAGTCTTCTTCTCGAACAATAACGTCCTGGGAGACATCGACAAGACGACGAGTCAGGTAACCGGAGTTCGCCGTCTTCAGCGCGGTATCGGCTAGACCCTTACGAGCACCGTGTGTTGCGGAGAAGTATTCCAGCACCGATAGGCCCTCACGATACGAGGACTTGATCGGACGTGGGATAATCTCACCCTTGGGGTTAGCTACGAGCCCACGGATACCGGCAATCTGGCGAACCTGCAGCCAGTTACCGCGAGCACCCGAGGTGACCATGCGGTTAATGGCATTTTGTTTGCCCATGCCGCTCTGCATTGCTGAGGCAACCTCATCGGTGGCGTTATTCCAGATGTCGATGAGCTCGGCACGACGTTCTTCGTCTGCGATCAGACCGGTTTCATACTGGACCTGAACTTTAGAAGCCTGGCCCTCATAGGATTCCATGATGGAGGCTTTATCGAAGTTCGAGGTGATATCGGAGATCGCTACGGTAACGCCGGACCATGTGCCCCAGTAGAACCCGGCATCTTTCAGGTTGTCCAGTGCCTGCGCGGTTTCTACCAGTGGGTAGCGTTCAGCCAGATCGTTAACAAGGTTCCCCAGGGTGCCTTTTGTCGCGACCATTTCTACCCAGGGGTAGTCAGCCGGTAGCAACTGGTTGAACAGGACACGGCCTAAAGTGGTTTCCAGGTTGGCCAGCTGCCCGGGTTCCCAGCCTTCTGGTGCAGGCTGGGCTGCAGATGGTACGAATCCGTCAACACCAATGGTGATAGTTGCATTTAGGTGCAGTTGCCCAGCATCCATGGCCATGACGGCTTCTCCAAACGTGGAGTAGCTATTGCCGATGCCTTCAACGTCGTCGCGCACCTCAGTAAGGTGGTTCAAACCAATGATCATATCCTGTGACGGTACGGCCACAGCACGACCATCTGATGGCTTGAGAATGTTGTTGGATGACAGCATCAAGATGCGCGCTTCAGCTTGGGCTTCTGGGCTCAATGGCAGGTGAACTGCCATCTGGTCGCCGTCGAAGTCGGCATTGAATGCGGCACATACCAGTGGGTGCAGCTGGATTGCTTTGCCTTCTACCAGCTGTGGCTCAAATGCCTGGATACCGAGTCGGTGCAGGGTTGGCGCACGGTTGAGTAGTACCGGATGTTCGGTAATAACCTCTTCCAGGACGTCCCAAACCTGCGGTCGGGTGCGCTCCACCATGCGTTTGGCCGATTTGATATTCTGCGCGTGGTTGAGATCAACCAGGCGTTTCATCACGAATGGCTTGAACAGTTCCAGTGCCATCTGTTTTGGCAGACCGGCCTGGTGTAGTTCCAGCTGTGGACCAACGACAATAACAGAGCGGCCAGAGTAGTCAACGCGCTTACCGAGTAGGTTCTGACGGAAGCGGCCCTGTTTACCCTTGAGCATATCGGATAGGGATTTCAGTGGCCGGTTACCGGGACCAGTTACTGCGCGGCCACGACGTCCGTTGTCGAATAGTGAGTCAACGGATTCCTGCAGCATGCGCTTTTCATTGTTCACAATAATTTCTGGGGCGCCCAATTCCAGTAGGCGCTTCAGACGTGAGTTGCGGTTAATGACGCGACGGTACAGGTCGTTAAGGTCGGAGGTCGCAAAACGTCCACCATCAAGCTGCACCATGGGGCGCAGTTCCGGTGGGATGATCGGGACCGCATCCAGCACCATACCTTCTGGTGAGTTGTTAGTGGTCAAAAATGCATTAACCACTTTCAACCGCTTCAAAGCACGGGTTTTCCGCTGTCCGCGTCCGGTTTGAATGATCTCGTGGAGTTTTTCTGCTTCACCTTGCAGGTCGAAGTTTTGCAGACGGCGCTGGATCGATTCGGCACCCATGGAACCTTCAAAGTATTCGCCGTACTTGTCTCGCATGGCGCGGAAGATATGCTCTTCGCCCTCGAGATCGCCGACTTTAAGGTTCTTGAAACGTTCCCAGACGTCTTCCATCTGGTCAATTTCAGCCTCGGCGCGTTTGCGTACTTGGCCCATAGTCTTTTCAGCCAAGGATTTAGCTTTTTCGCGTTCTGCAGCCTTGGCCCCGGCCTTTTCGAGTTGTGCCAGCTCTTCTTCAAGATCCTGGGAGATAGCTGCGATATCTGAATCCAGCTGTTTCTTCAGGAAGGTGATTTCTTGGTCATGTTCGGCCTGCAGGTTTGGCAGGTCAGCATGGCGAGCTTCCTCATCCACCGAGGTGATCATATAGGCCGCGAAATAGATGATCTTTTCAAGGTCTTTCGGCGCCAGATCCAGTAGGTAACCAAGGCGTGATGGAACGCCTTTGAAGTACCAGATGTGGGTGACGGGTGCAGCCAGTTCGATGTGACCCATCCGGTCACGGCGAACTTTGGAGCGGGTGACTTCTACACCGCAGCGCTCACAAATGATGCCCTTATAACGGACTCGTTTGTATTTACCGCAGTAGCATTCCCAGTCGCGGGTTGGGCCGAAAATGCGTTCACAAAACAGTCCGTCTTTTTCTGGTTTTAGGGTGCGATAGTTAATAGTTTCCGGTTTTTTGACCTCACCATAGGACCACTCGCGAATTTGGTCGGCGGTGGCCAGTCCGATGCGCATGAGGCCGAATGAGTTTTCTGTGGACATAGTCCGATGAACTCCTGGTTCTAAAATGGATAAAGACTAATTTGTGTTGTGAACTTAGACTTCTTCTACCGAACTGGGTTCGGATCGGGAAAGATCGATGCCTAGTTCTTCAGCAGCACGGAATGAATCTTCATCCGAGTCACGCATTTCAATAGATTGACCGTCAGCGGAAAGTACTTCCACGTTGAGGCATAGCGACTGCATTTCTTTGATCAGAACCTTGAAGGATTCTGGCACACCCGGTTCAGGGATGTTTTCCCCTTTGACAATTGCCTCATAGACCTTAACACGGCCGTGGACGTCGTCAGATTTGTGGGTGAGCAGTTCCTGCAGGGTGTATGCGGCGCCGTAGGCTTCCAGAGCCCAAACTTCCATCTCGCCAAAACGCTGGCCACCGAACTGTGCTTTACCACCCAGAGGCTGCTGGGTGATCATCGAGTACGGGCCGGTCGAGCGTGCGTGAATCTTATCGTCGACCAGGTGGTGAAGTTTGAGCATGTACATGTAGCCAACGGAAATATGTTCTGGGAATGGTTCCCCAGAGCGTCCGTCAAACAACAGTGCCTTACCGTCATTGCCCATGAGGCGTTCACCATCACGGGTTGGGTTAACGTGGTCTAGCAGTCCAGTGACTTCTTCGGCTTCTGCACCGTCGAAAACTGGTGTTGCCACATTTACTGGTCCGGTTTCGCGCGGTAGATTTGGTAGTTTCTCAAGGAACTCTGGTGCCCCTTCAATCTTCCAACCGTTGGCGGCAGCCCAACCAAGGTGCAGTTCCATGACCTGACCAAGGTTCATACGGCCGGGCACACCCAACGGGTTGAGGATCATATCAATCGGGGTACCATCAGCGAGGAATGGCATGTCTTCCACGGGCAAGATCTTGGCGATAACACCTTTGTTCCCGTGACGGCCAGCCATCTTGTCGCCGTCAGTGATTTTACGCTTCTGGGCAACGTAGACACGAACAAGCTGGTTAACACCGGCTGGTAGTTCATCATCTTCGTCGCGGTCGAAGATCCGTACTCCGATGACGGTTCCGGATTCACCGTGTGGCACCTTCAAAGAGGTGTCACGGACTTCCTTGGACTTTTCACCGAAGATAGCACGCAGTAGGCGCTCTTCTGGTGTCAGTTCGGTTTCGCCCTTCGGCGTTACACGACCGACCAGGATATCGCCGGCTTCCACTTCGGCACCGATGTGGATAATGCCCCGCTCATCAAGCTGTGACAGCACTTCATCGGAAACGTTTGGAATGTCGCGAGTAATTTCCTCAGCACCAAGTTTGGTATCACGCGCATCGACTTCGTATTCTTCGATGTGAATCGAAGTCAGCACATCGTCTGAGACCATGCGTTGTGAAACGATGATAGCGTCCTCGAAGTTCAAACCTTCCCACGGCATAAATGCCACTAGCAGGTTCTTACCAAGAGCCAATTCGCCGTTATCGGTGGCCGGACCATCTGCTATAACCGCACCGAATTCAACGCGTTCGCCTTCGGATACTCGTACAACCTGGTTGTAAGCGTTGCCCGTGTTTGAGCGTTGGAACTTATAGACCGGGTAGTGACGAGTGCTACCTTCGTCTTCCATAACAGTAACCATGTCAGCTGCGACCTCAGTTACTACACCAGGCTTCTGGGCGGTAATAGAATCACCGGCGTCAATAGCAATGGGTTTTTCCATGCCGGTACCCACCAGTGGTGCTTCAGACTCAATAAGCGGCACAGCTTGACGCTGCATGTTAGCACCCATAAGCGCACGGTTAGCATCGTCGTGCTCCAAAAATGGAATCAAGGCGGTTGCAGCCGACACCATTTGACGTGGCGATACGTCCATGTAGTCAATATCGGATGGCTCCGCCAGAACTGGTTCACCATCGCCGCCACGCTGGCGGGACATGACCAGTTCTTCAGCAAACGAGCCGTCCTCGTTTAGGACTGCGTTGGCCTGCGCGATTTGGACGTGCAGCTCATCATCGGCAGTCAGGTATTCCACAATGTCGGTGACTTTATTATCGACGACTTTACGGTATGGGGTTTCAATAAAACCAAACGCATTGATGCGACCGTAGGTTGCCATCGAGCCGATCAGGCCAATGTTTGGACCTTCCGGAGTTTCAATAGGACACATACGACCGTAGTGCGATGGGTGAACGTCACGAACTTCCATACCTGCACGATCGCGGGAGAGACCACCGGGACCAAGTGCTGACAGACGACGTTTGTGTGTTAGTCCAGCCAAGGGGTTGCCCTGGTCCATAAACTGCGACAGCTGTGAGGTTCCGAAGAATTCCCGAATAGCAGCAACGACCGGACGGATGTTGATCAATGTCTGAGGCGTGATAGCCTCAACGTCTTGGGTGGTCATGCGTTCACGGACCACACGTTCCATACGGGACAGGCCGGTGCGAATCTGGTTTTCGATCAGTTCACCGACAGCACGGATGCGGCGGTTACCGAAGTGGTCGATGTCATCGACTTCTACCGGAACATCGATTTCTTCACCCTTGCGTGTGCCTTTGATGCTGGAATTACCGGCGTGCAGACCAACAATGAAGTGCACCATCTGTGTGACATCTTCTTCGGTAAGCACCAGGGACGAAGGATCTGACAGTGGGGCGTCGACACCAAGTTTACGGTTCAGTTTGTAACGGCCCACTTTGGCAAGATCGTAGCGCCGTTCAGTGAAGTAAAGGTTTGCCAGCAAGTTTTGCGCTGCATCAACCGAGACGGGTTCACCTGGACGCAACTTGCGGTAGATATCTTTAAGCGCTTCGTCCTGGTCTTCGATGCCATCTTTTTCAAGAGTCAGCATCATGGAGTCATACTGGCCGAACTCTTCACGAATGCGAGCTTCGGTCCAGCCCAAGGCTTTCAGTAGCACGGTGACCGGTTGTTTGCGTCGACGGTCTAAACGAACCGAAACCTGATCACGGCGGTCAATTTCTAATTCGAACCAAGCACCGCGAGATGGGATGATCCGCGCAGTATAGATATCCTTATCGGTAGTTTTGTCCGGGGTGCGCTCAAAGTAAGCACCCGGAGAACGGACGAGCTGGGAGACGACGACGCGTTCGGTACCGTTGATGATGAAGGTACCTTCATCGGTCATCAGCGGGAAGTCGCCCATGAATACGGTCTGCTGCTTAATTTCGCCGGTGTTGTAGTTCATGAACTCGGCTTTTACATACAGCGGTGCAGCGTATGAGGCGTCCCGTTCCTTTGCTTCCTCAGCACCCATTTTCGGGTCAGAGAATTCTGGGTCAGCAAACGACAAGGACATGGTGCCCTGATAATCTTCGATTGGTGAGATTTCCTCAAAGATCTCACCCAAGCCCGAAGTTGTGACTACCGAATCGTCGCCGATTTCTTGTGCGTGTGCGACCTGCTCAGCCCAGCGCTCGTTACCAACCAGACGGTCAAATGACTCTGTCTGCAGGGCGAGAAGATCGGGCACTTCAAGAGGCTCAGCAATCTTCGCAAAAGAAATACGACCGGACGAAGAGCCATGTCGATAGTTTGTAGCGGTTGTGTTGTCAGAGGTGCTAGAAGCGACCAACAGCGATCCTTTCACAGACCTTCCAAGGTTTATCTGTACGCCGTCCCTGTAGTACTTTCCAAATACGCCACATTGTGTAAGACACGAGACCCACCGCTATATGAAGGTCAACCGTTCTTGTGTATGATCCTGTGGAGATGGCATTATCTGACACTCAGAGTCAGTAACACCACTATCGAACTGGAAACAGGGATACGCAAACTACTACTCTAGCTTGACGCATCAAGGCTTGTCCAGTAGGCGCGGCCGAATATGACGGATCTCTCTTATCGTTGATGATCTTTCCCACGAATTTGTTCCACAACATGGTCGATGAGCGTATCGAGCACGGTAATGCCGTCCCGAACCCCTCCCAGCGAGCCAGGCAGTGTCACAATAAAAGTTTTATCGATAAGTCCAGCAATGCCACGCGATAGCGCTGCATGTGGGGTGGATTCTAGCCCCTCTTGGAGAATCGCCGTCATAACGTTTGGCAGCTGCTGGTCTAAATATGGCTCAATGACGTCCACTGTTTGATCGGTTGGTGATATACCGGTTCCGCCACTGGTGATCACTACATCGGGTAATGGGCCCCTCTCCCCTGCGACCAAACTTTTTAGTGTGGCTTCCAGATCATGGTCCGCTACCACTAAAGCCTCTGGTGTTTGAAAGCCTTTGGATTGCAACCATTTCACAAGTTGTGGACCAGCTTCATCACGATATACTCCCCCTGCGGCACGCGTCGAAGCTACAATCACTAAAGCGGTCTGTTCCGGTGCCTCATGTTCGAAGTTGGGCTGCTCATGCCGCCTTGGGGCAACTACCAGTGGCTGTACCTCCCTGTCCAAAGAAGTATCTGCAAAAACATGAGCGGTCACTGTATCTCCGGCCGCGAACCGTGCTAACGGAGGAATTTCTATCAGCGCATTGGTACCAACGGCTTGAGCCAGCAGGTGTGAACCGGCTGCTCCGTGGATTTGAGCGATGACTTCTGATCCATGCAGACCCACAATTGCTCTGCGATACTGGGTTTTATTCGGTAAGCCAGTTACCTTATCGTTTATCCGCGCTTGGATTGCAACCGGTTGGTAACCAGAGTTAAAAGCTTGCCACAGCGCGGGAAGTACAAGCATACGCATCGAGACCATGGTGGAAATGGGATTGCCGGGCAGCGCAATAATCGGTGTGGAACCATATAAACCATAGCCTTGGGGGCCGCCTGGTTGCTGTTCTACTTTGCCGACCCAAAAGGTATCAAGGCGTTCCAATAATTGGCGCACAACTTCGTATTTGCCTTCAGAGATGCCGCCAGAGGTTAAAATCAGGTGTGGTGCGTGTTCGGCGATTAGCCGGTCCAATACCGAACGGAATTGTCGCAATTCATCGGTTGTCGACGCGGTGGCCACAATATCCATCTGATGCGTAGTCCCCATCGCCAAAACCAAGGGCGTGTTGGCGTCGAAAATCTTAGCGGCTACAGGGCGACCACCGGTGACTACTTCGTCGCCGCCAGCAACCACAGCAATACGTGGCCGAGCCTTGACCGTCAGTTCACTAATACCCTGGGACGCGGCAGTAGCAATTAGCGTTGCATCAATGACGCTACCGCTGCGAGCCAACAGCGTTCCGGGCTGCATATCGCCACCGGCTGGGCGAATAAAACTGCCTACCTCTACAGCGGGCAGCTGTACGTAATCGCCGGTGTTAACAAATCTGGCAGGGTCTGCTTGTTCAACCGGAACGATCGCGACTACATCTTCAGGGATTTTAGCCCCGGTCATAATCGGAACCGCAGTGTCATGGCCATAGCCATTTACTCCGTAGTGGTATATCTCGTTGGGATCAGTACCGGCAGGTACATCCGGGCCCACACGGAAGCGCCCCCCTGCCACATTGGCGTATCCGATGCCGTACCCATCCATTTGAGAATTATCAAACCGAGGTGACGGATGCTGAGTGACTAAATCAGCAGCTAAACGGTGGCCCTGGGCTTGCGATATCGGGACGGTGACATCGGGCAGTTTGCCCACCGTTTCAGCCAAAAAATGTCCAAGCGTTGCAGCATAGGTTTGCGAGGTCATAGTCATGGGGTCTCTCCGGCCGGCTCGGCAGTCCAGTCGCCAGATTTCCCGCCGGTTTTCTCTAGCACTTTAATATCAGTCAGCACCGCACGGGCATCCACGGCTTTAATCATGTCGTAGACCGTCAACGCAGCTGTGGAAGCGGCAGACAGTGCTTCCATCTCCACCCCGGTTACTCCAGTGGTTTTTACCAGCGTAAGCACTCGCAATACACCGGCATCAGTGTCAGCTTCGAAATCTACCGTGATCCTGCCTAGTGGGATCGGATGGCATAACGGGATGGTTTCCCAAGTCTTTTTCGCAGCCATAATGCCCGCTACCCGCGCGACGGGCAATGCATCACCTTTTGGCAGTCCGGCATCCATAATTAATTGCACGACTTCGGAACGTGTCTGCACCAGGGCTTGCGCACGAGAAGATCTTGACGTGGTATTTTTTTCGGTAACGTCTACCATATGCGCGGAACCATCGGCACGAACGTGGCTTAGTTTTTGCTCCATCGATCCCTTTCGCCCACAAAACTGAGGGTCTAGACTAACTATAAATCTACACTCCAGTTTACGTTCGCAACATTCCGTATACCTTGGTTTATACGGCTAGGAGCAGTCATTGTCAGGCTTGATTGATCAGTTCGGCCGTACCGCCACCGACCTTCGTATGTCGTTAATTGATAAATGCAATCTGCGCTGCCGTTATTGCATGCCGGCAGAAGGCCTCGATTGGTTGAAAAAGGATGACATGCTGGCCGGACACGAAATCGTTCGTTTGGCCGATATTGCTATCAGCCACTTAGGCATCGAAGAGATTCGATTTACCGGCGGGGAACCACTAGTTCGGGCCGATCTGGTAGATATCCTCGACGGGATACATACCCGTCATCCCCAGGTCGATTTATCGATGACGACCAACGGCATCAACCTTGAGCGCAAGATCGATGACCTTGTATCCGCTGGCCTAAGCCGAATCAATGTTTCGTTAGATACGGTGTGCCCAGAAACCTTTGCCAAGATTACTCGGCGTGATCGGCTGACCAAGGTACTGTCCGGCTTACATTCTGCCAAGGCAGCTGGTCTATCCCCGATCAAGATCAATGCGGTGCTGTTGCGTGGCATCAACGATCATGAGGCCACCGAATTACTTACTTGGACACTGGAGCATGGCTATAAGCTACGTTTCATTGAACAGATGCCCTTGGATGCTGACCATAATTGGACTCGAGCCAATATGGTCACAGCACAGGAGATCCGAGACCAGATTTCTCAAA
Source organism: Candidatus Yaniella excrementigallinarum (assembly GCA_019113675.1). Classification (GTDB taxonomy): domain Bacteria; phylum Actinomycetota; class Actinomycetes; order Actinomycetales; family Micrococcaceae; genus Yaniella; species Yaniella excrementigallinarum. The sequence goes on along the minus strand of DXHA01000027.1, from coordinate 53,213 downwards.
GATACACATTAACACCACACGAAGAGCCACGGGGGTCGGCACCGGCAGAACTTTTCAACGTCACCGAGCCCTCCAGCGGCCGACTATTAGGCACCGTTGGCATTATCGCTTCGGTGACAGAACCTTTCTGTTCGGAATGCTCGCGTACCCGAATTACCGCGGACGCAAAAATCCGTTCTTGTTTGTTCTCCCATACGGAGACTGATCTGATGGACCTACTACGTGATGGTTCCTCTGATGAGGCGATTGCTGATGCCTGGCGCCAGGCAATGTGGCACAAGCCTAAAGCCCACGGGCAGACAAAGACTGGTTTAGGCATGCCTGGTTTTGTGCAGCCAGAGCGTACCATGAGCGCCATCGGTGGCTAACCATGAACCCGCCGAAAGATCCAGCGCTTTTCGCGATCATTCTTGCTGGCGGTAAATCATCACGACTCCATAAAACCAGCCCCAGATCCATGCAGGATAAACCGCTGCTGGTGCTGGAGGGAAAACGCGTCATTACGCGAGTCATAAACGAAGTGACACAATGGGTGTCCGCCGAACAGACGGTTGTTGTTGGACCCGATACGCTGCCGACCGGAAGCATCCCCACGGTCTTTGAAGATCCTCCACAATCTGGACCATATATGGCGGTGCAAGCGGGCCTACGGCATTTCACCCAACGGTTCGGGCCGGCTTCGCCCACCGAAGGTGTTTTTCTGTTTGGCGCTGATATGCCGTTTATCGGCGAGGGTATCGAACATCTGGTTGAGCATCACTTGGATGACCTGCAGAGAACACAAGTAGCCATTGCGCGGTCCGCCGGCAAATTGCAGCCTCTTTTCTCTTATTGGCCACGTTGTGTTGCTGAGCAATTATTTGCCAAACGTGTGCTGGATGCTGGGATTATGCAAACGCTCAACCATATAAAGTATCGCGTGGTTGATGTCGAAGCTAACGCTGTTACTGATCTGGATACGTATCAAGATGTAATTGACGCCGGCATTGAAAATGTCAGTTAAATATTTCAGCCCCGCTACAAATGCAGCGGGGCCGAAACGAAAGTTACATCAGAACTGATGCTGACCGTATACAGCTGAAGCTTACTTCAGGGTAACGGTAGCGCCTGCGCCTTCCAGAGTTTCCTTGGCAGCATCGGCAGCAGCCTTGTCGACGCCTTCCAGAACAGGCTTTGGAGCACCATCGACCAGGTCTTTTGCATCTTTCAGACCCAGGGAAGTCAGTGCACGTACTTCTTTAATAACACCGATCTTGGCATCGCCTGCGGATTCGAGAACAACGTCGAATTCGGTCTGCTCTTCAGCTTCACCAGTGTCTTCGCCGCCACCTGCTGGGGCAGCAGCCATTGCGACTGGAGCAGCAGCGGTTACGTCGAATTCTTCTTCGAAAGCCTTGATGAATTCGGACAGTTCTAGCAGGGACAGCTCTTTGAAAGCATCCAACAGTTCTTCAGTGGACAGTTTTGCCATGGTCTTGGCTCCTTTGCGGTAAAAGTCTTGTGTTGAGGTTTACGGCACACGCGGTGCCTAAAATTAGGCGGCTTCGTCTTGCTTTTCGCGCAACGCTTCTGTGAGGCGAACAGCTTTTTCGATTGGGGCCTGGAATGTTGCGGCAGCCTTGGATAGGGAGCCTTTCATTGCACCAGCCATCATCGACAACAGAGTCTCGCGAGACTCAAGATCAGCCAGCTGAATAACATCTGATTCTTCAAGGGGCTGGCCTTCCATGTAGCCACCCTTGATTACCAGCTTGTTGTGTTTCTTGGCGAAATCACGCACAACTTTCGCAACGTCTACGGTCTCACCGGAGACGAATGCGATTGCGGTAGGACCGGTAAGTTTGCCCTCGAGGGCAGTAATGCCTGCCTTTTCTGCCGCAATGGCAGTCAGCGTATTTTTCGCCACGGCGTAAGTAGCGTTCTCACCCAGATCACGGCGTAACTCCGTGATCTCTTCTACGGTGAGACCACGGTATTCTGTGACAACAGCTGAGGATGAGTTACGGAATAGGTCCGTAAGCTCTTCCACGGCTGCCACTTTTTCAGCATTCGCCATGGCACTCCTTCCTTCGTGGATATGCCGGTCACTCAAACACAAAAGCGCCCCGTGCAGGTGCACAGGGCGCAAAGATACTGTACTGCTTTAATACCGCAGTCGGTCTATGCTGTCGTGTTCACCTGCGCGGGCCGCTCATGATATGAGCTTTACAGTCTAAAGCCTATTTAACACAGGCAAAACGACGACCGGCGGTCTTCGGTAGAAGTTACTTTACCGACTTCAAGCCATGGTTTGCAAATCGGTTACTGTTGCTGGTCAATATCTAAACGTGCCTGTCCTACCCGGAAGGCTAACTGTGCACCATTGTCGGCCCCAATTTTGTGCATCGCCTTCATAACAGTTGATTTGACGGTATCTGGGGCAATATGCAGTTCCGCAGCAATTTGCTTATATACCTTGCCGTTGCCAATCATAGTGGCCACTTGCAATTCGCGATCGGAAAGGCTTGCAATGCGTTCTCGGGCTCGAGCGATCTCCGGTCCAGTACTGGGCTGCAGAAAATTTTTGATCAGTCTGCTTGTGGTCTGTGGGGAAACGATTGGGTCACCAGCAGCTGCCGCATGGATTGCTGGAGTAAGGAGTGTCTCGGCGTCGTTTTTCAAAATGAAGCCGACGGCGCCGGCGTCCAAAGCACCTCGAGTGTACGATTCCAGATCAAAACTTGTTGCCGCAACAACCACTGGCGGTGCTAATAAGTTTTGGATGCGGCGAATCGCTTCGACCCCATCAAACTCGCCGGGCAGATATAAATCCATGATTACAACATGAGGTCGTTGATCCCGTATTTGTTGGAGCGCATCGACACCATTTTGGGCGGTTGCCACGACGTGCAACGAAGGATCCTCGGATACAATCGCGGCAAGATTGCGCAGCGTCATTGTTTCGTCATCGACTATCAAGACCCTCGTAGACACACCGAAAGCTTAGCATCGAGAAGAGATGGGCTTAACGTTCGGCAAGCGCTTCATCGGGCCATGGCAGGTGGACTTGCAGCAGAAAGTGGTCGTCGCTGGTTTTTTGCTCAGCAGTACCACCTACCAGGTGGGCTCGTTCTTTGATGCCAAGTAGTCCCGTACCGCTGCCCTCGGGGAATTGTGATTTGTGGGCCGTTCTATTGATGAACTCAAGAAATAGCTCTTGGCCGGGCTGTCCTTCAATGCGAAGCTGGACTGTATTGTCCGCACTATGGCGCAGCACATTGGTTAATGCCTCTTGGCTGATGCGTATTACGGCTCGTTGCAACTCCTCGGGAGCTGAATCATAATTATTCAGCAGGATTTGTGAATGAATCGTTACGCCCTCGCTGGCGGCATCCTCAAGGAGGGCACGCAAGTCATCAAAACCACTTGGTGGGGCAGCTGGGACAAGGGGTTCTAGTTCCCCTTGGTCTCGTAGAGAAGTCACCAGAGAGCGCAGATCACGCAGTGCTTGGTCGGAATACTGTTTGGTTTCGGCTAATGCATTCGCTAGTTCTGTTTCATCATTAGTATCCAAAGATTTCTGCATCTGGCCGGTCTGCAATGATAAAGCGGTCAGCCGCTGTGCCAGAGTATCGTGCACTTCCCTAGCGAGGTATTCTCGTTCAGTTTGCCGCGTCATTTGTGATGAAATGATTTCTCGATCATGCTCCACTGCTTCAACCTCGGCATGGGCCAGGCTGATTCTGCGACGTTGGCGAATAAGTAATGCGATGGACAAGACCAATCCGATAGCGCCAAACCCTAGTGTGAAGACAATCAGCATGGCTTCGGCTGGTTCTGCATAGTCTTCAAGACGCCAAACAGCATAGGCCTGCCAGCCGACTGAAATAGCAATTGCAGCCAGTCCACACCCGGCAATAATCCATTGCCATCGGTGGTTTGCTCGAATAATCCACACCGTCAAACCGATACTGAGCACGTATGGGTCGCCCTGGGCGACCACAGCATAAAACCCACCAGCGATAACTAGTATCAGCGGAATTTTGCGATACCACGGGATTAGGCACAACAGCATCATAGCTAGTCCCATCCGAATAGCGCCCAGATCAGTAAGCTCTTGCATGTTCGGAGCAACAAAGTTTTCCGGAGTGCTAATGACGCCGAGGACGCTGACGATCAAGCCTGTGAATACCATAGTGGCGATGGCTAGTATCTGCAGTAGCACAGACCAAAATCGAGGTCTCGTCGGCATTGTCGTCATGATGGCTTAGTCTAACCAGCGGACATAGGTTCTGCGATCACACTTTCAGGGATCTAATCATACCCGGTCGGGTATGCGGGTATACCCATTTTGTGGTTGGGTAATATTTGGCTAGCTCATAACGTGAGGAGCGTTCACTCTTTACTCCTCACATCGAAAGGTCATCATGACAACTGGCCCAGATTTACGTCCTCCGTCTCAACACCCCTATCCCGCTGGAGAAGCCCCAAAGCAGCGGAACACCGTAGGAATTATTGCACTGATTACCGCCCTGGTTGGAGCTATCTTCGCAATGATTCCTGGCGCCCTGATATTGGCGTGGGTATTGCTACCGGCCGCATTCGTCCTGTCCATTGTTTCACTAGTTCTGAAGAATCAGAAGCGCGGTCAGGGTATCGCGGCTTTGATCATCTCTATTATTGGTACGGTCATTGGAGTCATTGTATTTTTCGCAGTGGTGGCTACTTCAATTGATGAGGCCTTCAACGACGAACCCCAAATCGCTGCTCCGGACGAAGCCGACGCCGCAGTAGAAGATGACGGTGCTGACCAGGGTGAGGAAGGTAGCCGGGATAATCCTTTGGCACTAGGCACCACTGTTACGGAAGGCGACTGGGAAGTCACCGTCAATAGCGTCGATCTTGATGCCACCGATGCCGTGTTGGCAGAAAATACGCTCAATGACGAGCCTGATGAGGGCCATAGCTACATTACAGCTAATGTGACAGCCACCTATTTGGGGAGCGAGCCTTCAGGCGATACTCCTAGCGGTATACGCGTGGAATACGTTACACCCGATGGCAATTCCTTCGATAGCACTGCAGAAATGGTCATCGTGCCAGATTATTTCAACCGTTCAGAGACCCTGTATGAGGGGGCTTCGGCAACCGGAAACTTCGGTGTCCAAGTACCCATCGACGATGTAGAAAACGGGCAGATACTCTTGTCACCGACAATGTTCGGTGATGGTGTATTTTTCGAAACCCAATAACTACCTAGGATCCAAAAAAAGCATCGGACCAGGAAATAGCTTCCTGGTCCGATGCTTTATGCATTACCCGATATGGGGATATCTTAGTCTTCGTCGTCGGTTAGAATCCGAGTCACGTTTGGATCAATCTGAACACCGGGACCAAAGGTAGTGGTCACGGTAGTCTTTGTGATGTAACGACCCTTAGCAGCCGATGGTTTGAGACGAAGCACCTCGTCTAGCGCGGTCGCGTAGTTTTCAGTGAGTTGTTCAGCGGTGAAGCTGGTGTTACCAATAATGAAATGCAAGTTAGCGTGACGATCAACGCGGAAATCGATTTTTCCGCCTTTGATGTCTTTTACCGCCTGTGCCACGTTTGGTGTAACGGTACCGGTACGTGGGTTCGGCATCAGGTTACGTGGACCCAAGATTTTGCCGAGACGGCCAACCTGACCCATCATGTCTGGTGAAGCAACGGCGGCGTCGAAGTCAGTCCAGCCACCCTGAATACGTTCAACCAGGTCGTCAGAACCGACATAGTCTGCGCCGGCTTCTTCAGCCGCGGCTGCGTTATCACCGGTTGCAAATACGACCACGCGTGCGGTTTTACCAGTCCCGTGCGGCAAGTTTGCGGTACCGCGAACCATCTGGTCTGCTTTGCGCGGGTCTACCGACAGGCGCATTGCGATTTCAACGGTGGTGTCTTTTGACGACGGGTTGACGTCTTTTGCTAATGCAATTGCTTCAGCTGGCGCGTAGAGGCGATCTTTGACCTTCGCCGCGGCTGCCTTATATGCTTTGCTGCGCTTTGCCATCTGCGTTTTCTCCTTATGCAGTTGTGGTGTCGTCGGGCCGCGCTCGGCCCTACCACGTAAAATGTGAGAAGTGTTGTTAGCCTTCGACGGTAATACCCATGGAGCGGGCAGTTCCGGCAACAATTTTGGTTGCGGCGTCGAGATCCTTGGCGTTTAGATCACGCATTTTGGTTTCGGCGATTTCTTGTGCCTGATCCTGCGTAATTTTGCCAACCTTCACGGTGTGTGGCGTGCCAGAACCCTTAGCGATACCTGCAGCTTTTTTGATCAGCTGCGAAGCAGGTGGGGTTTTGGTAATGAACGAAAATGAGCGGTCTTCGTAAACGGTAATTTCTACCGGCACGATATTACCGCGCATGGATTCAGTTTCAGCGTTATAGGCCTTGACGAACTCCATCATGTTGACACCGTGCTGACCTAGGGCTGGGCCAACAGGTGGAGCAGGTGATGCTGCACCCGCTTCGATCTGGAGTTTAATCAGACCGGCGACCTTTTTCTTTGGGGCCATTTTTGGGTCCTTTTCTTCCTCGGATAGCGCCAACCACAGGAGCGTGGCTGACGAGTCGATCACCGTGGCGCGGTGATCTGGACATCATCGGCCCGAACAAAGCTTTCGGGCTAATGATGAAGTCTTATATATGGTTATTCGACCTTGGATACCTCGTGGAAGCCAAGGGTAACTGGGGTTTCGCGTTCAAAGATCGTGACCAACACGACCAATTGCTGGGAGTCGACCTTAACCTCAGAGATCGAGGCAGGCAGAGACTCGAATGGACCTTCCTTGACGATGACAGAATCGCCAACTTGGAAGTCCACAGAAACCTCCGGAGCGGCTTCTTGTGCGGCTTCGCCTTTGAGTGGGGCACCCGCTTTTTCAGCTTCTTTGGCAGCTTCTTGCATAAGCGACGGTGCCAGCATATCGAAGACTTCCTGCTGGGTTAGTGGCACGGGGTCGTATGCATTACCCACAAACCCAGTAACCCCTGGCGTGTGGCGTACAGCCGCCCAGGCATCTTCAGTCATCTCCATGCGAACTAAAACGTACCCGGGTACTCGCACGCGGTTGATCACCTTACGTACGGTGTTTTTAAACTCTACGACTTCTTCCATGGGTACTTCGATTTCATAGATGTCGTCTTCAACTTCAAGAGTCTGGCTACGTGTCTCTAAGTTGGCCTTAACACGACGCTCATATCCAGAATAGGTGTGGACGACGTACCACTCGCCCGGAGAGCGACGCAGTCTAGCCCGTAGCTCATCGGCAACCTGTTCAGGATCTTTGGCAGCTGGTTCCTGCGCTTCAGTGTCAGTGGGTTCTTGCTCCGTGGAGGCTTGTTCCGCTACGGCCTTCTCGTCGTCTTCGTAGGTGGCCATCTCCTCGGCTGCTTCAGCCGGAGCCTTGACTGCTACTTCGTCAGCTTCAGTTTGCTCATCACCAGTTTGCTCGTCACTAGCCGGCACGTCATCACGGTCTTCGGCGTCAGCAGCTGCCTCGACTGGTTCCTGTTCATCTGGTTCGACAAAGTCGTTAACGTCGTCAGCCGAAGCAGTGGACTCTTCAACCTCGGGGTCGATGTTTGGATCGAGTTCGTTCTCCGACACTAGGTATCCTGCTTTCTCAACGGTCAATCACGGGCGTTTCCTGATCTTCACAACGGGCAGCTCCCCGCGATGCATGTGAAGTTGTTTAGAGGCCGTCAGAACTACCGAATACCCAGGATGCACCCATACCGAACAGCCAGTCGAGCAGGCTCACCAGCGCAATTACGATGACAACGAAGACCAAAACAACTCCGGTCATCTTCACCAGTTCCTGGCGGGTCGGAGTGACGACCTTGCGCATCTCGTCGACGACTTGGCGCAGGAACATCATAATGCGAGCAATGATCCCGCGCTTGCCAGCGCCTTGGGAAGTTGATGTATTGCTCACAGGTCCTCGCTACATACGGTTTTGCTAATAGGTTCTTCGATTCTTTCGAACCTCATGCGCAGGGCAGACAGGACTCGAACCTGCAACCGACGGTTTTGGAGACCGTTGCGCTACCAATTGCGCCACTGCCCTAGGCTTGACCGCACACAAAAATAAGAGTGCGACCTACACCAGAGTCCAATCATAGCCAATGCGAGGCGAGTCGACAAATCCGCTAACACATCGCAGCGATCACTACGGTCTCATATTGATGGTGCATGGTGTAAACACCACCTCGAGCGCGTCCATACAGTACCATTGGCCACAGATCATTCATCGTCGCCAATCTGGGTGACACCCGAGTTTGAAAGGCTCCGACCATATGGTTGAACCCGCACGCCGCGTTTCTGCCCGCCTGCAAGCGATCCCTGAATCTGCAACACTGGCGATAACCGCAAAAGCCGCACAATTGCGAGCCGCCGGTGAACCGGTCATCGGTTTTGGCGCTGGTGAACCTGACTTTCCCACACCCGATTATATTGTCGAAGCCGCCCAGGCCGCTTTAACTGATCCAGCCAACTATCATTACACTCCGGCCGCCGGTCTTCCTGAGTTACGTCAGGCTATTGCCGATAAGACCTTACGAGACTCCGGCGTTGCAGTGGACCCCTCCCAGGTAATTGTGACCAATGGGGGCAAACAAGCGGTATACAACACCTTTGCTGCACTCACTGATCCGGACGATGAGGTTCTACTACCAACGCCGTACTGGACGACTTACCCAGAGTCCATCAAACTGGCCGGTGGCATCCCAGTTGATGTATTTGCTGGTGCTGAAACCGCGTACAAGATCAGCGTTGAGCAACTAGAAGCAGCAAGGACCGAAAACACCAAAGCGCTTGTATTTGTGTCACCGTCTAACCCCACCGGTGCGGTTTACACCCCCGAAGAGACTAAAGCTATCGGTCAATGGGCACTACAACATGGCCTCTGGGTAATCACCGATGAGATTTATGAGCACTTAATCTATGACGACGCCGTCTTTACCTCAATTCTGAAAGCCGTACCCGAACTTGCTGACCAGACCGTCATTGTCAATGGGGTAGCAAAGACATATGCAATGACCGGATGGCGTGTGGGTTGGATGATTGCCCCAGCCGATGTCATTCAAGCCGCCAAAACCTTGCAGTCTCACGCCACTTCCAATGTGAACAACATCGCCCAAAAAGCTGCCTTGGCAGCAGTAACAGGGCCATTGGATGCCGTAGATGAAATGTTAGAAGCTTTCGACGACCGGCGTAAAACTATGGTGAAAATCCTCAATGATATTGAGGGCTTTCACTGCCCTATGCCTAAGGGCGCCTTTTATGCTTACGTCGATGTCACTCGGGCCCTTGGCAAAGAAATCGGCGGTCAACGCGTCGACACGTCTGCTGAACTAGCGGCCGTGATACTAGAGAAAGCACAGGTCGCTGTGGTGCCAGGAGAAGCGTTTGGTAAGACCGGCTATATTCGGCTTTCGTATGCGCTTGGTATCAACGACCTTGTTGAGGGCGTTTCTCGGATTCAAAAACTTATCAACAGCTAGAAGTAAAAACGGAATAAAGCCTTTACTTCGAACGCAAATACGTCATAAACTTCTAGTTTATGGCGTATTTGCGTATTTCAGAGGCTGCCGGATATCTGGGCGTTTCAGACGATTCTGTTCGCCGCTGGATAGCCAATGGCAAGCTGAACGCTCAGCAGGATGGCGCCGGACGGCAAGTCGTTGACGGCGCCGAAGTCGCATCACTGGCTCAGGCCGCCGCCGAAGGTCGACAAAATCTTCCTGGAGAACTCTTTTCTTCTGCAAGAAATAAACTCAACGGGCTCGTCACAAGAATCGTGTCCGACAAGGTTATGTCGCAAGTTGAACTTCAATGCGGGCCTTTTCGCGTGGTCTCTGTGATTTCAACCGAAGCAGTAGAAGAACTCGAGCTCAAGGTCGGTTCCCCTGCAGTCGCAACCGTTAAAGCCACAAACGTAGTTCTTGAAACCACAGGACTACCACAATGAAACGCGCACTTTGTTTACTGCTTACCATCACGGTGCTTAGTCTCACCGGGTGCAGTAACGCATCCGAAACTGAAGATACTGATGCCTCAAACAATGAAATCTCACTGACCATCATGGCTGCCGCTTCGCTGCAGAAGTCCTTCGACGAAATAGCCGATCAGTTCAGCGCTGAGCACCCAAACATCACGATCGATTTCAACTATGCAGGTTCTTCCAGCCTGGTCCAGAATCTCGAAGCCGGAGCTCCAGCGGATGTTTTTGCCTCCGCAGACGAAGCGAATATGGATGACGCCCAAGCCGCCGGCCTTATCGAAACTCGGACCCGTGATCTATTTGCCGCAAACAAGTTAGTTGGTGTCGTGCCGATCGACAATCCAGCCGATGTTTCGACACTGGAAGAAGCTAACGCTGACGATGTAAAGCTTGTTATTTGCGCGCCCCAAGTTCCCTGTGGCGCACTATCTCAGGATCTGGCCGAGAGCGCGGGCATAACGCTGGACGCCGTCTCAGAAGAACAACAAGTATCAGATGTTTTAGGAAAAGTCCGCTCAGGACAAGCAGATGCCGGGTTGGTCTATGCAACTGATGCTGCTCTGGCACCTGACGAACTCGGCATGTTCGAAATAGGTGGAGCCGATGAACAACTCAACTACTACCCGATCGCTCGAACAACAAACTCTGATCATGCCGAAGCCGCGGACGAATTTATCGACTTTGTACACTCTAAAGCTGGCCAAGCTATCTTAGAAAACAACGGCTTTACCATCCCGTAAAGCCCCAACCGAGGCACATGTCCACACCAAAATTACCTTCCACCGAGCGCCGCCAGGCCACTGTGGCCACCGGCGTTCCAGCTGCCGCAATTTGTGTGGCGTTATTAGCCGCGGCGTTTTTTGTGCTCCCCTTCATCGCATTATTGGCTGGTATTACATGGCAGGATGTACCTGGGTTGCTCACTAGCCAAGCTGCGCTGGATGCCTTATGGTTATCGCTGCGCACCTCCATCGTGTCCACAGCTATCTGCGTGGTGTTAGGAGTACCGCTGGCGTTACTCTTAGCCCGCACCGACTTTGCCGGACGTACACTTACCCGATCAATCGTCTTGGTGCCCATGGTGATCCCCCCGGTGGTTGCGGGAATTATTTTGACCGAAGCGTTTGGACGCCGCGGACTCATTGGAGAACATTTATCCGCGATAGGAATCGATATCGCCTTCACAACGGTTGCTGTTGTTATGGCACAAACTTTTGTGGCGCTGCCATTTATGGTCACCACACTGGAATCGCACTTGAGCTCTTCCGGACAACACTATGAACGTACCGCGCAATCATTAGGCGCATCAAAGTGGCGCACGTTCTCTACCATCACCCTACCGCTACTACGTCCCGGTCTAATTTCCGGAGCCGTATTAACATTTGCCCGGGCACTGGGAGAATTTGGCGCCACGATTACCTTTGCCGGGTCACTTCAGGGAACTACTCGCACCATGCCTTTAGAAATTTATCTGGCACGTGAAACGGACCCAGCCTCGGCAGTAGCTCTGTCACTGGTACTAATACTGGTCGCCATTATGGTTATTGCGATCGCTTATTTCCGGCCACAACGGGGTAAAGGTAGCTAGTATGACCATCCCGGAGCAAGCTGTTGCACCCGAGTTGTCCGTACAATTATCAGTCAAGGCCCGCAACGTGGATATTGCTTTTACTGTGACCGGCGGCCAGACAATAGCATTGACCGGACCCAACGGCGCCGGTAAGACCACAACGTTATTAGCACTGGCCGGATGGTTGATTCCAGATACCGGCATGGCGCAGTTAGGCAATACTGTATTATTTGAGTGCCCAGATCCGATGCAGCGACCTGCTATATGGACTCCAGCACTGCAGCGTGGTATTGGTTACCTTTCCCAAGATCCTCAGCTATTCCCCCACCTCACCGCACGGCAGAACATCATGTATGGCATGCCGCGTGCAGGAGTGACTGGGCGTAAAACACAACGCACACTAGCCGACCAATGGTTAGAACGCATCGGGTTGGGTAATTATGGCAAGCATAAACCCGACCAGCTTTCAGGTGGCCAAGCCCAACGGGTGGCGATCGCTCGGGTATTGGCTTCCGGACCGGACTTGGTCCTACTAGATGAGCCTCTAGCGGCCCTGGATGTCAATGCAGCCCCGGCCATTCGGGGCCTGTTGGCCGAAGTTTTAGCACAGCATACGGTGGTACTTGTTACACACCACTCCGAGGACATTGTGGCGCTAGCAGACGACGTTTATCAACTTGGATTGCCAAGCAGATCCGAAACACAGCAATAAGCAAATAAATGTGGGAATAAACGCGCCAAACACTCCATTAGTCTAGAGGTAGCCCCACATTTCAACTACTGTGTTAGCAACTCGTTTAGCACGCTGAGAGGCATATTGCATGTTGCGTACTATGTTCCACGCCAAAATTCATCGTGCCACGGTCACTGAGGCCAACCTTCACTACGTGGGCTCTGTAACTGTGGACCAGCAACTGCTGGATGCTGCCGGTATTTTGCCCGGCGAGATGGTATCCATCGTCGATATCACCAATGGTGCTCGGCTAGAAACCTACACTATCGCCGGTGAGCGGCATTCCGGTGTCATCGGTATCAACGGAGCCGCAGCGCACCTAGTAAATCCTGGTGATTTAGTCATTCTTATAGCTTATGCACAAATGGAAGATGCTGAAGCACGCAACTACGTACCTACCGTGGTTCATGTAGATAACCAGAACCGTGTCCTAAGTCTGGGTAACGACCCTGCTGAAGCCATTCAAGAAGGCACCAAACGCCCGCCGCGTGCGTGTACGGCAACCAGCTAGTAAACAACCATGGTTAAAGTGTTGTGCTCTTAAATTCATTATTCAGCCCTTGAGCTGTTGAGCCCTACGAACCATCCCCGTAATGTTGTTGGCATCCTGCTGAGAAGCAGTCCTGAATCACTTGAAGAGGAATAACGCACCCGGTGACCATCCACGAGCCGATCGAAGGTGAAGCCGTGGTCGGGCGGGTGCCGCATAAGGATGGTAATCTTTTATGGTTCATAACACATCGAAAACAAGTAAAGTAGTCGCTCTGGCAGGTGCTGCCCTGCTTACCCTATCGGCTTGTGGCGGGGGTGAGACTGAAGCTGAAGAAGAAGACGTCATCACCGTGGGGATCGCGGGTGAGGTGCCGTATTCATATCTCAACGATGACGGTGAGCCAGAAGGTGCCACGGTGGCGCTTGCTGAAAAAATCTTTGGCGATATGGGCTACGAAGTCGAAGCAGAATTGGTTGACTGGGACAACCTGATCCCGGGTCTAAATGCAGATCGTTTCGATGCCATCTCGGCAGGGATGTCCATCACCCCGGAACGGTGTGACGAGGCCGCTTTTGCCGAGCCGGAAATTATGTACACAACCGCCCTGGTCACGGAAGATGGCAACCCCTATGATGTCCAGGATCTCGATGACGTACTAGAAGCCCAAGAAAACGGCGAAGATATCACACTAGCCACGCTTACTGCCGGCATTGAAGCCGGCTATGCCACCGATATGGGATTAGACTATGACGGTGTAGGAAGTGCTGATGAAGGCATCGAAATGGTTCAGGGCGGACGCGTCGACGTATTTGCTCTGACCGCAATCTCATTGACGGAGATGGCCTCTGATCTTGACGATGTTGAGGTTACTGAGCCATTTGTCCAAGAGATAGACGGTGTTAAGCAATACGGTGCTGGTTCAACTGTATTTCGCCAAGACGACACAGATCTGCTCGACGAATATAACGAGCATCTAGCCGATCTGAAATCTAATGATGAGCTGGGCGACATTCTTGGCGAATATGGTTTCACTGACGCTGAAGTTCCGCCAGAAGATATGTCCGCCGAGGCGCTTTGCGAAGGTGACTTGGAATCCCTACAAGATATTGAGGAATAGAATAGTCCGGTTCTCTAATCTTAATGGCTCCGCCAGGCCGAGTTCATCGGCCCGGCGGAGCATTTGTTACCGCGCCGGAAGGGACTGAGTTTTCTTGTGAATTATCTTGATGCACTGTCGATGCACGCCCCTCGTTTATGGGATGGGCTACTACTGACGCTTGTGCTAACGGTTATTAGCGGGCTGCTTGCCTTTGTTGTGTCTGTAGTACTGGGCTTACTGGCTGGGAGTAACAGATGGTTTATTCGTATCCCGGCTAGGTTCATCGTCGAGTTCTTCCGAGGCACATCATTGCTGGTGCAGTTGATGTGGCTCTTTTACGTGCTGCCGCTCTTTGGTCCACGTCTCGACGCGATGCTCGTAGCAATTTTTGGACTGACGTTAAACTACGGCGCTTATGGCGCAGAAGCTGTGCGAGCATCCTTAACTTCGGTACCACAGGGGCAATGGGAAGCAACCGTTGCACTATCTATGTCCTGGCCTCACAAAATTCGGCGGATTATCTTTCCCCAAGCGTGGGCGCTAATGCTCCCTTCGCTGACGAACTTGTGGGTGCACCTGCTCAAAGGCAGTTCGATTGTTTATCTGGTCGGATTGAGTGAGTTCACTTTCGAATTACTACAATTGCGACGCACTACTGACTGGTTCTTCTCTCTTGCTGTAGTTGGGCTCATTGTGTATTTCCTAATCGCACTCGCCCTAACCCAGTTGATGCGACTTCTTGAAATACGAGCAAAACACCGACTGGGCCAAGGACCAAGCCTTCGGGAAATACTTTCCCCCATCCCGCGTTTCAACAATACCTCGCCTGATGAAGTCGCAACTGCGTCTGGAGGGTCTCAATGAGTTTTGCCACGACCTTATCCTTTATCGCAACTGAAACCCTCGATACCCCCGACGTTGACGACACCACTAGCTTCTGGCGTTGGGATTTCGCCTGGGATGTCCTGCCAACGATGTTGCGGTCTTTCCTCCAAGTCACGCTGTTGGTCACTGTGGTTGGCACAGTTATCGCCGCCATCCTCGGGCTAATTATTGCCATACTTATCAGGGCGCTACCCCGTCCGCTGGCCTGGGTGCTCACCTGGATTGCAAATTTTATCCGAATGACTCCAATTGTCGTGCAACTACTCGTAGTGTTTTATGGCTTCGTTTGGATGGAACCTATGACTATTGCACTGCTGGTATATGGAGTCCATTACTCAACTTACATGTCAGAGGTGTACCGGGCTGGCATTGATTCGGTGCCGACCGGCCAATGGGAAGCCACGACAGCATTATCACTACCTGTTGGACGTAGATGGCGCAGGGTGATTATCCCCCAAGCGCTGCGCTCGACAATACCGTCGCTAGGCAATTACGCAATCTCAATGTTCAAAGATACGCCATTTCTCATCGCAATCTCGGTGATGGAAATGGTCACCACGGCCCTGGAGATTGGTGGTTTTACCTACCGGTACATCGAAACTATAACTATCGCGGGGCTGATCTTTTTAATAGCCAGCTACGTGACTGCCGTTCTTGTCAATCAATTGGAGAAACGACTTGCCTACTCCCACTGAATATCCAAGCACTAACCGGGTTATTGAGTTCCGCGATGTCGAAAAACGTTTCGGAGACAAAACGATTCTCAATAATTTAAACTTCACGGTGGATCGCGGGGAACGAGTGACGCTTATTGGCCCCTCCGGATCAGGTAAGACCACCATTTTGCGACTTATTATGACATTGGAGACACTGACCGGTGGTTATATTTATATTGACGGTCAGCCTTTAGTTTACGAACAACGCGGCGATAAACGTGTTCCGGTGTCCAAACGCCAACAAAAACAATTGCGCACCCGCATCGGGATGGTCTTTCAACAGTTCAATCTGTTTCCCAACATGACCGTAATGGAAAATATTATTGAAGCCCCGATCCACGTGCTTGGTAAATCTAAAGCTGAAGCAAGGGATCGCGCCCACGAATTACTAGAACAAGTTGGCTTACCTGATAAAGCTGATGCTCACCCCTCGGAACTTTCCGGTGGACAACAACAGCGCGTGGCCATTGCCCGCGCCCTTGCCATGGACCCAGAAATCCTCCTATTAGATGAGGTAACCTCCGCGCTGGATCCAGAAGTTGTTGATGATGTTTTGCAGGTACTGCGCAACGTAGCGGCCACTACCAATGTGACTATGCTAATAGTCACTCACGAAATGAGCTTTGCCCGCGATGTCTCACACCGTGTCATGATGTTCGATGACGGTGGCATTATCGAAAGCGACGACCCAGAGACGATCTTTACGAACCCGTCGAATGAAAGGACCCAAAAGTTCCTTTCGGCTATACTGCGCAATAACTAATAGCAAAGCCCGCGAGAACAGCGTTCTCGCGGGCTTTTACTTCTATCAGTATTAGGAACCCTGAGCTGGGGTACGCGTAGGCTGTGCCCCAGCCTGAACAGGCTCATCGTCGCCTGTATGCCTACGGTTGATGATCACTCGACGGATTGTGACCACCACCATAATGGCTAGCAGCACTGCACCCACATACCCATTGATGACATAAACAATGTTGACCATTTGATCGAAAGGCAGCCAGAGGCCTATGACAGTGCCCAATAGCGCCAGAAAAATGGTCAAAAACTTATACTTGCGTGTACCGTCTGGGTAGAACCGAGACGCCACCGTCCAAAGCAGCGGAATAGCCGTAGTGTAAATCCCAGCTAGAATCATTATCGAAATTAGTGAGGCCACAAACGGCGCGATATCAGTGGCTAATACAAGCATCGGAATTTGCATTCCTGCCACACGGTCAATGTTGGCCAGCAACCCCATGCCAACAATAATGCAGGCCAGTGAAAAGATTATCCCGCCGACTAAGCCGCCAGCCCGAGCTTCCCGTTCGGTTGGAACAGTTTTGCCTAGTGCAGTCAGAAATGCCGCTAACCACAGCATGCAGAAGCCCACATAACTAAGCCCTGCAACGGCCCAGTGGTTAGAAGCATGGGTCACATCGAGATCGGCAACCATATTGTGTCCAGCCAACAGACCAGTGTCAGCATTAACTATGCCGACAATACCTAGCCCTACGGCAATGACGACAATGAGTGGGCCAATTTTGCCAATAACATCCACCAGCGAATTGAGCCCAAACCAAACCGTAACAGCCACCAGGAATGTGAGCCCGAAACCACCGATCCAAGCCGGCAACTGGTAATGCTCGTCAAAGACAGCCGCAGCACCGGACACCATTACGGTGAAAGACAGGAAAACAAACAAAATGGAGAAGTAGTCGAAAAACTTTCCCAGATATTTGCCTGCGAAGTATTCAAAAATCTGGGAGGGTTTTTCAAATTGCTCGCGACGCCCAACGACCAAGAATTGTATCGACACAAAACTGATCAAGGCCAAAACGATCAGACCGGTTCCAAACAGCCCCCAAAACCCGTAAGAGGCGTAGTACTGCATGATTTCTTGTCCAGTAGCAAAACCGGAGCCAATAAGAAATGCCATGATTGCGCCTGCATATGTCAGGACACGTAGCACGTTACTGCGTTCAGTCGAGTGCAAATGTGTTTTCTTTTGCTGTCGTGGATTAGTCATAGGAATACTTTCAAACTTGGAATGTTACCTGATATATCTACGTTATTTATGAGATATATCACTCGTTTTGTACTCTAAGACACATGCCTGTGAGCGTCAACACTTTTCAGCCTGGACTTTATGAATTTTTGACCGCGCCTTTGTCTATCTCAGAACCTCAGATTCTTCGATAGTCAACGCTGGGATCACGCCAGCAACCACATTAGGCTAGACGCACTACTGATCGTATGGTAGGAAGCTCCTTTTAGCGGCACATTGGGGGTGCCACATTGTCCAAGTATTATTTGAATTCGCCTGGCCTATCGAAGTCCAACCAAAAAGTCGTTTTGTCTGCTTGGGCACGTTCATTAGCGCTTGATGAGACCGTATTGCATCGGGCCAATGATGACCCGACTGGCAGTGCCCGTTTTGAAGTCGTCGCCGAGGGGGATTTGAGCGACTGGAAACCACAAACCGCCACGTTCTTGCAACTCTTTAATGTCTCGATTCTCTATGGTCCCAAGTGGTTCCTGCACGCTGCACGAGATCTTGACGATGAGGTACTGGCTTTAGAGTCGACAATGCTGGATTTAGGATACGCTGCTCAAGCGCGCTCCCTAGGTGAGGAAGCAGTTTACTATACGGAAGATATCCCGTTTTATGATGATGCTCAGCTTAATGTGACATCTCAAAGCTCTGATGCCCGACGGCTTGAACGAATGTGTCCGCCAGATGATACGGTAGCCATGCCGCTAGACGCCTTGGACCATTATTTTACTATCTCACCGTTTGGTCACCATCCGGAACCTATTGCTGGGGCTGGCTATGATGTGTTTTCCACTACCATCGGACAACTAGCCGTACTCGTTGCTGCAGCGCAGCGCACCAATGGCTACGGCACGTTCATGTTGGCCCGTGCCGCTGAAGAATGTATGTTCGATGGGCTAATCCCCCAGTGGGTTATTGCCGTAGGCGATGAGATCGGCGAGAAAATGGCAGCAGACGTTGGGTTCCTCTTATCCGGTTTCCGTACCAGCGTTACCTTCGGTTAGCGGCGTCTCAAGTCTGTGAGGCCCTGCACACGGCCGACAACCTTGCCTGCATCAGGCGACGTCAGGATTTCTTGGGCTGCAGCGGTGAAACTTGGCTTTACGTCGTCTTCGGAATTCTCCGGCGGCGTCTCACGGATTATCAGTGCTGCATCAGGTTTGGTATTCCGACGAATAATAGCGGTTCCGATAGCACCCATTTCGTGGTGCATGGCCACCGATTTGAGCGTGCCTATCGACCGCGCTGAGGTCATGGCTTCTTCGTCATCATTTTCTGGTCGCACGATGATATCTGCGCCAACTTCCGGCAGACCATGAACGGAGCCGTCTATCATTAATCCTACGAGCCGGCGCGGCGGATGGCCCAGGTTATGTACTCGGGCCACGGTCTCCTGACCCTTATAGCAGCCCTTTTCTAAGTGCACGGCGGTGCGCAGCCAATCCAGCTCATGAGCGATGGACCGTTCATCGGTGTCGAATAATTGTCGTGGCCGGCCTGCTGCAATGCGCAAGGCTTCAGAAGCCATGGTGCCGGCAACACAAAAGTTCTCTGGCAGCTGCTTAACGGTATCAACAAGGTTATCGACCTCAAGAATATATAGCCGCCATGCGTAGTCCTCGTGAATGGCCGGGTGATCATCGGGGTCTTCGGTGTAGGCGTAGCCTCCGGGTGTCACGCCAGGCCACGGATCGATCCATACCGGCATATCTAGTCCAGGCACCGGCGCGGTTGCACCAAGTAACGCCAGTTGTCCGGTGCGGTCCGTGACCTCGACCCGTGCGGCAAATTGCATGCGGGTCAACCAGTCCACCAGGGTGGCATTCATAGTCGGCTCAGTGAGCAGATAGGTGGTTTCGCCATCGTCATGAACTTTGGTGGCGATTTCTATACGACCGCGCAAGTCTAGGAATAAGGCCTCAGTATTCAACGGCGATGCCATGCCTTGCAGCTGTTGAGAGGTTAAGGTGTGCAACCAAGACAGCCGTTCCGGGCCCGTTACGGTGACGATGCCGTAATGCGATAGATCAACGACCGCTTGGCCATTTGCCAAAGCACGCTGTTCTTGAATTGGGTGACCGTAGTGACCGGCAACGTACTGGTCCACCGAATCCGCAGCGACCGCACCATGGATAGCGAACTCGCCAGCCAGTAGCGGAGAGGTCTGGGGTATGTATTCGATGTGCGTTACGTCAAGCATAATATTTAGGTTTCATGTTTCCCGGGCAGGTGTGGCTTGCCCGGTGGAAGGCGACCGTCATTGACCGACGGCATTTTATCTAAAATTCCCGAGGCATGAGGTTTAGGCTCCTCACCCTCAGTTTCAACAACGTCCCAGCGCCAAAACATTTGACCATTGACCAGGCCAAGGATGCGGTTGGCGGAGTGGTACTTACCACTGAGCGTACCTTGTAACACGGCGTCGACGTCAAGAAAGATTTGCGGGCCGCGCACAACACCATAGTAGAGCTCCGACATTGAGCCGGGATGGGTGATCGTTGCGGTGATAGGAAAGTCTGTTTCGTTTTTGCGTAGCCGTTCGACGTCTTCAGCAGACCGGTACGCCGGGACAACATCGGCCGGGCTCATCCCCGGGCCAACATCGGAGGTATGCCGATCACGATCGATGGCCCAGTATCCGGTTTCAAATGTTAAAGGACGGATCAAGGTGCCGTCTGCTTCGGCGAGCCAGGTTTCGGCATTGTATTGCAAAAACGGTAAGCCGGTCTCAGCAAAATCAATGCGCTGGTAGAAGATTTCAGTCCCTTCTTCACCAGCACCGAGACGACCCTGCCCCTCCCACGAACCGATAAGCCAGGAAAGTGGCGCCAGCTCCGGAAGGAGATCGTATGGAAGTTCAGTAGCCACGGGAAAGGTTACTGCTGGCCTTTAAAGAGGTTGGTGATGACTAGCACCGCAAACAGTGCCATGCCGACACCAGCCAAGCCGACAAGTACAGTGAAAAAGATTTCTAAAGCTACAACAGACATGACCCTTAGTTTACTCACAAATTACGATGGTGACGAGTCGGTTGCGTCAATTATTACCAGGGCAGGGCGTGGATGACGAAATAGCTCACCATTCCCGTTGCCATCACGGTTCCTGAGCCCACGGCCACTGCAGTTAAGGGGTGAGCCAGTTCTCCGATGGGCACTTCGGTCGAATCAGCGAAACTGTCTACCAGTGCCACTAGCAGCCCTGCAATACCGGCGGCCACTACAGCAGGCACCGATAGCGGTCCGGGTCGAAGGATTTGTAAGGCCACTGCTACCAGGATTGCGCCGATGACCACGGCAATCATGCGCATACCGCGACGTCCTGGCAGTAACGTCAGCAGGCTGGCTGCCGCTAGTGCAGCAAAGATCGTCAACATCAACCATGTCACGCCACTAATACGTTCAACCCCCAACGAGCCGATGGCGACTTCGTATTTATTGCGCAGCAACATCGTCCAGCCGGCGCTAGTAACGGCAATAACTGCACCAAGAGCCAATATGGAGGTAGTCAGGAAACGGTCGACTCCGCCGGGCAGGCTAAAGATTTGAATGATAAACACCGCTAAAACCCCAACGGCCACCGCACCACCCACGGGGGCAAGCCACAATTCGGTGGTGGTAGTAGAAAACCGGGCTGTGACCGGGAGCAATGCCACCGACCAGATAGCCAACAAACCAGCTATACCCAAGGCTGCAGAAATATCCCAGCGCCAGACGGAGCTCACCAGTCTCGGCCAGGTAAGTGCAAATATCACGACCAGTGCGGACATCACTAACGGGCCGGTGGCAGCCGGAAGGTTGGGTAAAAATACGGTGATCAAAGCAAGCAGTGTTGCAGCGGTGACCGTGGTGAAAGTTAAGATAGTTCTGCGCACGCTTCTATCATGTCATGACCGTGTCAACGCAGCAGGTTGCAAGACCGCAGCGCGCCGAAACTTGACCAAAACAGTTAGTGTGGTGGCATGACTCATTTGCGTGTGCATGCTCCATCCGAAACCGCCAATCAGCTTTCCCAGCTACGCAAACTAGCAGATGCCAGTGTTGCAGCCGACCACAATGAGCCCTTTGGAGACCAAACCTGGGTTGACCTCAACGCCGGTAACGCCTGGTTGATCAGCGCCGAAGACGAGCAGCTGGCCGGCGCCTCTGTCGTCGTTATTCCATCTGATCCCAGCCAGCCGGTGCTAATTGAGCTGGTCGTTGACCCGGAAACCCGTGGTCGTGGTGTAGGCCGTGAACTTGCAAACGCCACCGAGCAGCTCGTTACCGACCACGCGGCACCAGACCAGACTGTAACGGCCTGGTCTCACGGTGACCATCCTGCAGCTCGCCAATTAGCAGCCAAGACTAAGCTCAAACCGGTGCGGCTGTTGTATCGCATGGCGATAGACCTTGCCGATGAGTCCTTTGGCGACGCTGCGGTTCCGCAAGGCTACACGATCCGCACCTTTCAACCGGGCACCGATGATCACGCATGGCTTCAGCTCAATGCCACCGCATTTGCTGACCACCCGGAACAAGGCCAGCTTACCCAAGCGGATCTAGACGCCCGCAAAGCAGAAGACTGGTTTGATCCAGCGGGATTCTTCATTGCTGAGGATGCTGAGTCGATCCCGGTGGGCTTTCATTGGACTAAAATCCCGGTCGGTGCGACTGCCGGAGAAGTATATGCCGTTGGCGTGCACCCAGCTGCTCAGGGCACCGGACTGGGCAAGGCCTTAACTATTTACGGTATGAACCACCTGGCTGGGTCAGGGTTGGAAAAAATCGTGCTGTATGTGGACGACGAAAACCGTCCTGCTGTGAACTTGTATAATTCCTTGGGCTTCGGTATTGAAAACACCGATGTCATGTTTTCTTCCAACAGCTAGGCTTCAGACATGCGCGCGGCAAAACGCATCGGTAAAATCACCACCACTCGGGCCACCGCAGCGACCATTGATGAGGGTTCCAATGCCAAAATTGTGGCCGCTGGAACTATCCCCTGGCGCATTAAATCCGGTGAGCTTCAGGTACTGCTAATACATCGACCCAAATATGATGACTGGTCCTGGCCAAAAGGACGGTTAGATCCCAAAGAGACCCTGCCCGAGACTGCCTGGCGAGAAACCCGAGAAGAGGTAGGTCTGCAGGTCACTTTGGGCATCCCTTTAGGCGTCGTTCGTTATAACACCCCCAACACGAATAAGCCCAAGGAGGTTTGGTACTGGGCAGCCCGGGTTCTTGAGCAAAAGCCTCAGCCAGATGCCGATGAAGTTGATGAAACCCGGTGGGTTACGGTCCCCCAGGCCCGGGCACTATTGTCGAGGCCACTGGATCATTCACCGCTGGATATGCTCTGTGATGCCTTCGATGCCAAGCAGTTAGCCACCATTCCGTTTATCGTATTGCGTCAGGCCAAAGCAATCCCAGCCGAGTCGTGGACCCAAGACGAAGTCGATCGGCCGCTTGCTGATTCCGGATATACCCAAGCCAAAGCAGTCGCCAGACTGCTACGAGGGTGGAAGCCCACGCGCATCGTAACATCGAAATACACGCGGTCATTAGAAACTATTGCCCCGTATGTAAAAAAATATGGTGGCACGGTGCGGTCAAAAAAATGGTTAAATATTAAGGCTGCCAAGGACCATCCGAGCCATTTGGCCAAGCGTTTGAACCAAGAGTTTAAACGTCACGACCCCATCATCGTGTGTAGTCAGCCTTCGGTAACCAAGCGCATCCTGAAGGAACTCAAATCCTGGGTCCGACGCGACAATTATGCTGTGGTTAACCCCAAACATGTTTACACTAAGAAAAAAGCTAATCTGGCACCCGGATCGATCCTCGTTATTCAACGAGCCACCCACTTGGCCGATAAGATCGTCTCCGTGGAACGTTATGAGCCCTACATTCAATAACGGTCAACTAGTAGCTATTCTCGGGCTGGCCCCTGCTTGATAGGCTTACGTTATGACTACCTCGACGGGCGCCCAGCCAGAAAAAATCATTCACCAAAACCTTCGGTTAGTGGATGTTCCCGCCAAGGACCGCTTTGAGCTTCATCAAGATCATCCAGAAACCGAAGATTCAGTACTCATCGGGTTTATTGGCTATCGTATGGCAGAAGACGATCCCGAGGTGTACGTTTTGCAACACACAATTGTCGCCGAGCAGTACGGTCGACAGGGTTATGCCCGGGCGTTGGCAACGCTCGTCTTAGAGCAGCTAAAAAAGCAAGAACGACAATTCACCACCCAGTGTTCCTATATTGTGGACTATTTACGCAGGTACCCGGAATATCTGGAACTGATTACCAACCCGGGCGCGCAGCACAGTGACACCTTCACGAAACGATAGGCATGTATAACAACCCCACCGGCATCGATACACCATATGAAAACCTGCTGGCCGAAGTATTAGCGAACGGCACATTGACCGGTGACCGCACCGGCACCGGAACGTATTCGGTTTTTGGTCGGCAAATGCGTTTCAATCTGGCTGAATATTTTCCCCTGATCACCACCAAACGCGTCCATTTTAAATCGGCGGCTTTAGAACTGATCTGGTTTCTCAATGGAGACTCCAATGTGCAATGGCTGCAAGAACGCGGGGTACGTATTTGGAATGAATGGGCAGATGACGACGGCGATCTCGGTCCCATTTATGGGGTGCAGTGGCGGTCCTGGCCGGCTCCCAATGGTGCCAGTATCGATCAAATCAGCCAGGTGATGGATTCCCTAGCCCATCAACCTGCATCCCGGCGTCACCTGGTTACAGCTTGGAACCCTGGACAACTCGACGAAATGGCCTTACCAGCTTGTCACGCAATGTTCCAATTCCACGTTCAGCCAGAAGATGATGGTCCTGGCAAGCTATCGTGTCAGCTCTACCAACGCTCGGCCGATATGTTTTTGGGGGTGCCGTTCAATATTGCTGAATATTCACTATTGACCATGATGATGGCCCAGCAGCTTGGCTATAACCTTGGGGAATTTATCTGGACCGGCGGCGACGTGCACATCTACGCCAACCACTTAGATCAAGTTCGTGAACAACTTTCACGCGAGCCCTATCCTTACCCCCAGCTGAGGTTTACTCGTAAGCCAAAAGACCTGTTCAGTTACGCATTGGAAGATTTCGAACTCGTTGAATACCAATACCACCCCACCATCAAAGCTCCAGTTGCCGTCTAACACCGTGCTAGGCATGATCTGGGCACAAAGTCTGGACGGCGTCATCGGTTTAGACGGGGCTATGCCCTGGGATGTGCCTGAGGATCTGCAGCATTTCAAGCAAATGACCATGGGCCAAGTACTGATCATGGGACGCCGAACCTGGTCCTCATTTCCTGACTCGGTACGCCCACTTCCAGGCCGGACTTCCATCGTGGTCTCAGGCTCATTCAGTGCCGACCCGACAGACCCGAATCTGAACGATGACAGGGTCCACGTCGTCGCAGACCTGCAATCAGGACTAGAACTTGCCGGTCAGCTTAAATCTGATCAGCACGTTTGGGTGATAGGCGGGGGCACGCTATATGATCAGGCCATAGATGTAACCTCGATCATCGAACGCAGTGTATTCAATCTGCATGTCGACGGCGACACGTATGCACCTCAGCTGGATAATTCGTGGTCGTCCACGAGACAGGACCCCTCCGATGGGTGGCATACCTCTAAATCCTCAGTCGAGTACCGGTTTGAACGATGGGAGCGCACCCTTGACCAAGACGCCTAGCACGACCCCTGCCTCGCAACGCCAACTGGTCCTCACATTTATTGGTTTGGTCGCTGGCCCCCTCTTGGCGTTGGTATGTGCCGGCATGGGCCTGTACTTAGTGCTCACCGGCAAAACCATTGCGGGGGTAGTTTTTATACTGGTACTTACCCAACTGTTTATCGGTCTGGGCCTGTGGGCATACAACGCTAGGAAGAAATTCGCTCTATCGCAGAATGTAGAATAGGAAACTATGACTCAACAAGTTTCGGAGAATCCAATGTACGCTGACGTTGCAGCCCGCCCGTCTGTGGGTATTATCGGCTGGCGCGGCATGGTCGGATCCGTGCTGATGCAACGGATGCTAGAAGAAAACGACTTTGCCAAAATCAATCCGGTATTCTTCTCCACCTCAAATCCAGGCGGACCGGTTCCCGAACTCGAAGGCGTTGACACCTCCGAGACGTTGCGCGATGCCCGCGACATTGACACCCTGGCAAAACTGCCCATTATTTTAACGACCCAGGGCGGCGACTACACCAATGAGATCTACCCGGAACTTCGTGCTGCAGGCTGGGACGGCCTGTGGATCGATGCTGCATCAGCGCTTCGCATGGATGATGAATCCATTATCGTGCTCGACCCGGTCAACCGCGACCAAATTGATGCCGGATTGAAAAACGGTGTCAACCAGTTCGTCGGCGGTAACTGCACCGTATCTTTGATGACGCTGGGAATCGGTGGGCTACTGCGTAACGGGTTGGTCGAATGGGGAACCGCCATGACTTACCAGGCAGCTTCTGGTGGCGGCGCTCGTCACATGCGCGAACTACTCAAAGGTTTTGGCACCCTCCACAATGCTGTAGCAGCAGACCTTGCCAACCCGAATTCGGCCATCTTAGAGCTGGACCGAAAAGTTATCGAGGCTCAGCGCGACGGCTCCATGGATACCACCGAATTCGGTGCGCCACTTGCTGGCTCTCTGATCCCTTGGATCGATTCGGATCTTGGTAATGGCATGTCTCGCGAGGACTGGAAGGGTATGGCCGAAACCAATAAAATCATGGGTCGTAGCGATGATGACATCATGCCGCTAGAGTCTGTAACAGTGCGCGTGGGGGCATTGCGCTCACACTCTCAGGCATTAACGCTGAAACTCACCAAGGACATCCCCCTTGATGAAATCGAAGATCTACTGGCCAATGACAACGACTGGGTTAAGTTTGTCCCGAATACCAAAGAAGCCTCGGTCGAACAACTCACCCCAGTAGCTGTCACCGGCACTATGGACGTCCCCGTAGGTCGAGTTCGCAAACTGGCTATGGGTCCTGAATACATTTCCGCGTTTACCGTCGGCGACCAGCTCTTATGGGGCGCTGCCGAACCAGTACGCAGAATGCTTATGATCGCCACCGGCAACCTCTAAGTAGTCTCGCGCGATCAGATAAGCTCTTGCAACAAGCCACCGGCATTCGCTGGTGGCTTGTTGTGTTTCAGCCAACTACACTTTGCGACATATTACAATCCGGAAATTCTGCTGCCAACAAAACGCGAGCGCATATCGAACACAGAACCGATAATAGCTCGCGCATCTGGTTTGCTGCACTCCCCCCAACAGCTTCTAGGACACCCATATATTGCGGTACTTGATACCGCCGAGAGGCTATCTCAATCGTGCACG
Source organism: Candidatus Yaniella excrementigallinarum (assembly GCA_019113675.1). Taxonomy (GTDB): domain Bacteria; phylum Actinomycetota; class Actinomycetes; order Actinomycetales; family Micrococcaceae; genus Yaniella; species Yaniella excrementigallinarum. Next base: position 26,291 of record DXHA01000027.1, on the reverse strand, counting down.
CCGGCAGCCGTTGCCAAAATCCGGCTGAGCCGGTCGGCAAGTTGTTCTGCAGGTTCAGATTCGTCATCCCGCAGCCACCGTTCAGTACGCCACAAAGCTCCGGCGGCTAAGAATAACGCTTTTTCGTGAACATCCTCTCTTGTGGGTTCGGCGTCTTTCATCACCGGGCCCAAAGCCGTCACGTCGACAATACGGGTAGCTAAAAATTCTATGACGTCTTCACGGACGTCGCCAGCCACGGTGGAATCCAAAACAGCCAAATAAAACTCGCGTCGATATTCCAACTCGGTCAACAGCGCACGCAGCACTGTGACAGACGCCTCGGGCCATGACACTCCGGAGTCTGGCTCCGGCACCGAATCAAATAATGCGACTAATCGCACCATCGCTGCTGCCCGCATGAGGTTCGGCAGGTCGCCAAAATGTTGGTACAATGTAGGCCTACTCACCCCAGCTGCCCGTGAAATCTCGGCGACGCTTAGCACCGACCCGAGTTCATGGGCATCGAGTGCACGCGTCATCGCCTCTATCAGGGCTGTTCGGGAACGCTCAGCCCGCGGGTTGACTTCAACTGCCTCTTCATCGGACTGCGCTGCTGTCATTATTATCCCCTCACAACGTCTGCGACTGTATACCAGCCAATTGACACTCACCAGCATAACCGATACTTTTACATATGTAAGTTTTACATCCGTAAAAGTAGTGTGTCGCCAACAACCGGTCAGGGAGTTCATCTATGTCACGACTCAACCCAAGAGTCCAGTTGATAATTATCCTAACGGCGCTCGCTTTTATTCCATTGATCTATGCCAGCCTTCTGGTGTGGTCGGTCAAAGACCCCACCGGCTCGCTGGATACCATGTCTGCTGCGATCGTCAACGAGGACTCACCTGCTACCATCGACGACGAAGAACTTACCCTGGGTGATGACCTAACAGATGAGTTGTTGGACTCTGATGACGGCTTTGCATGGGAAACTATGTCGCAAAGCGCAGCCGACACTGCCCTGGAAGATGGCGACATACGCGCAATTTTGACAATCCCGGAGGATTTTTCTGCTTCTGCAGCATCCTTGGGCGATGACGATCCCTTAGAAGCAGCCAAATCACAGCTGACCATCACCACCAATGACGCCTCCAATATGATTGTCGGTAACATCGCTGCAACCGTGGGCGAAACAGTCCGAACCACCGTGTCGCAACAGGTTGGTGAAGAGTTCCTAAACCAAGTAACCGTAGGTTTCAACGATATTGCTGAGGCACTGACTGATGCCGCAGACGGGGCCCATGAACTTTCTGATGGCACCGACAGCGCCCACTCGGGTGCAGGCGATCTAGTAGTCGGCTTGGATGCGCTTACTGACGGAGCATACGATTTATCCGACGGGGCTTCACAGCTAGCAGCCGGCACCGCAGAAGCTTCTGAAGGCTCAACGCAGCTGAGTGACGGGCTTGCCGAACTCAACGATAAAACATCAGGACTACCCGATACCGCCAGAACTATCGATTCTGAAGCTAACAACATCGCCGGTCGCATACAAGATCTTGCCGGCGCACTTGATAATGCGGCTTCTGAAGTGACAGGTATTGTCAGTGGCTTAGAAGATGCACTCGACAAAGCCGAAGGCCTGAAGGGCACCGCTGATAATGTCTTGGAGTCCGCCGACTCCTTAACAGATGGAACCGGCGGAGTCGCCACGGATAGCCAAGAATTACTTGAGGACTGGGATAATCTTTCCGAAGACCAACGTAAGGCCGCATTGCAGGATATCGCTGATGATGCTGGGACTGCTCAAGATAATGTAGCTTCGGTCCGAGACGAAGCACAATCACTAGCAGATGATGCATCGGCGTTACTCGGTGATGGTTCTTCAACGGGTCTAACTGGGCTATCCGCAGACAGCCAAGATATTCAGTCCATCCTTGACGAGGCTTATCAGGGTGCAGACAAAGCATCGGAAGGCAGCCAACTACTATATGAAGGTGCCGACCGGCTGACCGCTGCATCCGGAACACTTGTAGAAAGTGCCGATGAACTCTCCAGCGCGATTGGCACTGCATCATCGGCTTCAAGTGAGCTCAGCGATGGATTGGTTACGTTACGGGACGGTGCTGCTGAGCTAGACGACGGTACTGACGAGCTGGTTTCAGGCACAACCGAAGCGGCATCTGGCGCAGGGGACCTCGAGAGTGGACTCGGCGATCTCGACGAGGGCGCTAATGATCTGGCTTCCGGCCTAGATGACGGCAAGGATGAAGTACCAACATATACGGATGAGGAAAGCGATCACCTATCCTCAACAGCCTCCGACCCGGTGGAACTCGATGACCAAAGGGCACACGAAGTAGAAGGCTATGGGTGGGGGCTAGCACCCTACTTCATGAGCCTGGCCCTCTGGGTCGGTGCAATGGGCTACTTCCTCATGCGGCCTGCACTCAATATGCGCCAAATTGTCCGTTCTGGCTCAACACTGCGTGCAGTCATCTCTAGCATCACCCCAGCGTTTATCATGGCGTTTATCCAAAGCAGCCTGATGGTGACCTTGGTTCGCTTTGGTGTCGGTATCGATATGGCAGATACTGCTGGGGTATATGCTCTGAGCTTCTTCGCCAGCCTCACGTTCTTTATGATTAACCAGATGCTTATCGCCGCCCTGGGCCCTCCCGGGCGCTTCATTGCGCTGGTGATGATCGTTCTACAACTATCAGCAGCTGGCGGTACATACCCCATTGAGACTGCTCCGGAGTTTTTACAGCGCCTCCACTCGTGGCTACCGATTACCCACTCGGTCGACGGACTGCGCTCACTGATTGCTGGTGGCCCATTTGATACCGCCGGAGTGCTATTACCGATAGCAGCGTGGCTACTTATCGGGCTACTTGGACTTGTCGCCGTGGTGATCGTGGTTTCGATTAAAGCCCATCGCCCCGAGACGAAACGTCAGGACGACGACCAAGGGTCCGAAGAAAAGCCTAAACGGCAAAAACGCTCCGCTAAGGCAGACGCCAAACATGCAGGCTAGCCAAAAGGCCCCTGAGCTGTATGTATGGTTTTGCACCTAGTGCTAAAGAGACGAGGCAATTTCTTGGCACTAAGGCAGATGTCTTAGCGGGCGGTACCGTATAGTAGCGGACTTATGTGAGCCCCAACGGTATGCCCGACAGCTTATCCTCGGGTCAATAGTGGCCTCCAATGCATAACTTCTGGTCAGCATTTGGTGGCTTACAGACCCTTCCTAAAGCATGGGAGCCCATAGCTGTGTCCTAAAGTAGAACACAGCTATGCATATCACCAACTGACCTGGCCTACAGAAGCGCCAGTCTTAGCCAAGGAGTACAGGTTTGAAGCTTCCTAAATTCAAAATTCCGACGTACGCATCGATGCGAATCGGCCCAAAGTTCTTAGAACGGTTTATGCGGTACTGGCCGCCCTATTTCGGTGCTGGTATCAAACCGGAATATATTTCTGAGGATGCTTCTCACGCGATCGTGTCCCATAAGCCCAATATCTTCACAAGGAACCTGGTGGGCACAGCATTTGGGGGCACTATGCTATCGATGACCGACCCGTTTTTTATGTTCGCTGGGGTCTATGGGCTGGGCAAAGAGTACCTGGTTTGGGACGTCGGTGTGGAGGCCCAGTTCATCAAACCCGGCAAGGGCAAAATCACTGCCGAGATACAGGTCTCTGAAGAAACCTGGCAGCTGATTCGTTCCGAGACGGCTAACGGCGACAAATATCTACACTGGTTCGATGCAGAGATCACCGATGAGCAAGGCGAAACAGTCGCGATTATTCGTCGCCAGGTATATTTCCGCAAAAAGCGTGAAGCGCTGGAACGCTCGGAGGCTGAAGTAGCCACTAAGTAACTAGCACACAATGCCATTCGGCGTCTGTCCAATTCACTTCGGTGTTGGACAGACGCCGTTTCTGTTTCGCTACGGTTAGCACCAGTCCCGGTCCAAGGGCCCATTCAGCTCTGACTTTAGGTATGGCTTCTTTCCATAACGGTGCGCACGGCGGGTTTCGGAAATTTTATCGAAACTCTTGCATGTTGCTAAGTAGACAACTATATTGTTGATACAGCAACTACGTGTTGCGGGTCACACTACAAAGGAGATTGAAATGGCTAACGAACAATACAAGGCCCTCGAACAAGAAATGGAAACGGTCCTGGAGAAAATCTTTGAAGCAGGCACCGAGCTCTACGAAGATCGTGGTTTCAAGCGTCGCGTCGGTTACGGAACCCGCCCAGCCGTCATTCACATCGATATGGCCAACGCTTGGACCCGCCCGGGTCACTCCTTCTCCTGCGAGAACATGGATACCATCATCCCTGCTTGCCAAGACCTCAACGCCGCAGCACGCGCCAAAGGTGTCCCAGTCATTTTCATTACCACTGCCTACGATGTTCTTGACGACAACCTCGCATCCGATATGGGCCTATGGGGCCAGAAGATCCCCTTGGAAACTCTTGATGCCTCCACCGGTGCTGCAGATATCGACTCACGAATCGCACCACTAGAAGGCGAACTGGTTATCAAGAAAAAACGTGCTTCGGCATTCCCAGGCACCAACCTCAATCAGTTCCTCACCGCGAATCGCATCGACACCCTCATTGTCACCGGCGTTACCGCAACAGCATGTGTACGCCACACTGTAGAAGATGCCGTAGCTGAAGGTTTCCGGCCAATCGTAGTCAAAGAAGCTGTAGGTGACCGTGTGCCAGGCGTAGTTGCGTACAACCTGTTCGACATGGACTCCAAATTCGGCGACGTAGAATCGCTTGAAAGCGTCGTCGACTATCTCAACGAACTACCAAACTTCGAAGACACCATACCAACCACTTCTTTGCCAGCCAAACAGCATGTCAGCAGCTAGGCGCTCTGATACGCTGCTGGGTTGATTGAATTTCATGGGTTTGTCGAAGCCGGTATTTTCAGCTTCGACAAACCCATGTGTGTTTCTTACTTACAGTTTAGTACGACCGAATAAACTATGTCCCCTGGTTTCCCCAACATTGGAGTCCTTCATGAATGCCAGCGACTCAACTCCCATAGAAAACCAATCCCCGACTGCAGAAGTCTCACCGAAAATGCTACGCCAAGTAACGTTTGCCGGTTTCGCAGGAACCGTTGTCGAATGGTTTGATTTTGCCGTATATGGCTTTATGGCAACAATCATTGCCAGTACATTCTTTCCTGAATCACATGGTGCTGTGGCGTTACTACAAACCTTTGCGATCTTCGCGGTTGCATTTGCTCTGCGTCCTGTCGGCGGTGCATTCTTCGGGATGCTCGGCGATCGGATTGGACGCAAGTCGGTCCTGATATTGACCGTACTGCTAATGTCGGGGTCCACTGCAGCGATCGGTCTCCTACCCAGTTACGAACACATCGGTATTTGGGCGGCTGTGCTCTTAACTGCCGCTCGTTGCTTGCAAGGCTTATCTGCCGGCGGAGAATACGCTGGTGCGGTCACCTATGTGATCGAACATGCACCACCACAACAGCGTGCGCTTTGGGGCTCTGCCATGCCAACTGCAACGTTTGCAGCCTTTGCTGCGGCGGCCTTATTGTCTTACTTATTGACCACCGGACTAGGGGAAGTTGCTATGCAACAGTGGGGCTGGCGCATACCATTTCTTATTGCCGCTCCCCTGGGACTCATTGCGTTTTGGGTTCGCCGTAGTTTGGGTGAATCGCCCATGTTCCAAGACGTTTCCAAAGATAACATCACCGACCACGCGCCTCTGCGGTCTACCATTGCCACCCAGGCACGCCCCATGGCAATTCTGACGGGGTACATTTCCTTGACTGCGCTAAGCTTTTATATCTTTTCAACCTACATGACGACTTTCCTACGCGAAGTCGTGCAGCTAGGCACCGTGCCAGTCCTAGCATCTAACGTGATCGTGCTGACCCTTGCTGCTATAACAGCCCCGTTTGCAGGGATTTTTTGTGACAGATTTGGACGGCGCAAGACCATGTATGCTTCGGCCATCCTACTGGCCGCCACCGCCATTCCTGGCTACATGATTGCCGCTGGAGCCACATTCACTACCGCGCTTATTGGCCAGCTGATTATTATGTTCGGTACAGTCGCAGCCAACGTGGTCACAGCAGTTTTGCTCACCGAAGTCTTTCCTACCCGTGTTCGCTACACGGCATCAGGCGTCACTTATAACGTGTCTTATGCGTTATTCGGAGGTACCGCACCGTATGTTGCTACGTGGTTGATCGATGTCACCGGCAATCCGATCTCACCGGCGATCTATTTGACAGTTATCGCAGCTGGCGCCTTTGTCGCCACGATATTGCTGCCAGAAACTGCCGGACGTGCTCTAGGAGTCGGAGTTGATGACGAACCGATTACCTCATCAATTCCGGTTTTGCCAGCAGATAGCAAAGTGAAACCCTCAAAACCAAAGGCGGCGAAACTCAAAACGCTGGTTTAACAAATTACTAGGACTCTGGCCCGGCTCAACAGCTCAACCAGACAGTGGGGCATGACTCGATAGTCATGCCCCGGTTTCGTTTTGTGCTGGCATCGGAGCACCCAATCGTGCTGAAATGTCTCGAGCTGTTTGTATCACCGCTTGTTGCAGGTCTCGCGCAGAGTCTTTATGCTGAACCCGCGATGTCGGGGCTGACAGAATCACACAGCCAGTTGCAGTCCCCCGTAGGTCACGAACCACGGCGGAAACACCGAACTCTTCTGGAGTTGTGCCTCCTTGGTTTATGGCATAACCGTTGTGCCGAATTTTTTCGAGCTCAGCTTCGACTGTTTCATGGGTTACGTCTTCTGCCGGAACAAGAATTTTTCCGGTTTCTATAAGCTGATGCACGGCTTTGAGGGGCTGATATGCCAGCATGACTCGTACTGACGAGGATTGCCACATATTGTAGCGATTCCCTATGGGCTGCGTATGCCGAACCTGATGCGGGCTGGCAACTTGTTCTACGACAATCGTGCCACCCTCTCCCCAGACTCCTAAAGCCGAAGTTTCGCCAGTAACCTCTGTTAAGTATTCTAAGTGTTCAAGACCAGCAGCACGAATATCAAGATCGGCCAACAACGGTGCCGCTAGTTCTAATACGCTCAGACCTAACCGGTAGCGTCCCCCAGTTTGTTCTCGCCGCACGTAGCCCAGTTCTGCCAGGCCATTGAGCATACGCGAAACCGTGGATTTATGTAACCCAACGATCTCTGAGATCTCCGTGACCCCTAGTGAGGGCCGTTTGATAGAAAACGATTCCAAAATCGACAGCCCATTGATCAAGGCCGCTGGGGCACCCTGGGGTTGGCGTGAATTGGGTTCATCAGGTTCCGTCATGCTTACTCCTTCAGATGGGACTGGTTCGGACCAATATTGTCACACGTGGTGTCGCGGTGATAAGGGCAAAGCACGTGCGGCATGAATTATGCCAAACTATGCGTCAAAAAGTTGTGGGTAGAGCTCTTGCAGTTGTTCGTCCATAATCGGGGCCAATGTGGTGGCATACTGCGGTGTCATATGCGAGTTGTCGTACCAGACGACTACGTTACCGACAACAGCAGAACACGTAGCGTCTCGTCCTTCGCCAACCTGAGGACAGAGATACGGATTCATATCCAAGGTTTTCGTTGTATCCGGTAGGTCCATAGTTTCTATTGGATTAGGTTCATGTGCGTCTCCGGCAATCCCACCACAGGCCTCTGGCGCTTTATCGGCTGCCAAACAGTCACGGGTTTCATGCGTGCTTGGTCGAATCAGACCGCGAAGCAGAAGCAACGGGGTATCGCGTTCTGCTATTTGTTCCCACCGCTGTTCCGCGCCTTCGGCAATTTTCTCTGAACCTGGACGGCCCCAATTTCGCGTACCGGGAGTGACCAACAAGTCAACGTCTTGGGTTTCGAGCCAGTCCATGAAATTGTCGTTCCATTTATGACAATAATCATTGCCTGGTTTACCAGGTGTCCCCGAGAAGTTACATCCCGATTTGATGGCCAAGATAACTTCCCAGTTATGCTCTCGTCCTAATTCACGGAAGGTCTGCTCCCAATGGCCCGCGTGTGAGTCAGGAGCTAGCACTATGGTTTTTGATGGGTTTTCGGGCGCTTCCGGATCTTCACAGAGCGTTACTTCATCACTTCCAGGGGCGTTTTCACCTGCTTGGCGACAATTCCGGGTGATGTATTCCTGTTCTACTTGAGCCAGTTCCTCAACACTTGGAGCAAAATTTTCGACTTCTGGAACATCGGGCCCGTCTTCTAAGGTTGATCGTGCACCGGGGTATTGCTCTGGGTCCAAAGCAAACTGGCTGTCTTGATGTTGTTGGGCTTCCTGTTGGCTGGCCAGCAGAGCATTGGCCACCACGTTACTAAAGACCAGCATGACAACTAGTCCCATAGCAAGCGGCACGATATCTGCTTTTTGACCACCAGCTTGTCGGCCCCAGGATTGTAACGGCCGCTCTACAAGCGTGTTCAGCAAGACCGCTAGAATAACTGCCACTGCCAATACCACTGCAGCGCCTAAGACTCCGACTGCTTCGCGGTCCCGTATAGCGAGATAAAAAATCAGCAAGGGCCAATGCCATAGGTACAAGGCATAGGAGTAGTCACCAATCCAACTAAAAACCCGGTTGTTGAGCAGCTGTGTCACCGAGCCAGTTTCAGCAGCGCCCTCTTGCGGCGCCGCGAACAGTACAAAAGCCAGCCCTAACAGCGGCCATAAGGCCAAAGGTCCAGGAAATTGTTGTCCGCCGTCAAATATCAGGCCGGTGGATAGCACCATCATTAGGCCCACCCAGCCCATGATTAACCGCAGACCCTTGGCTAACCGAAGATGGTCAATACTCAGTGCCATCAGCCCACCAAAAGCTAACTGCCATAGTCTGGTGGTTGTGGCCAAATATGCCTCATCTTGCAGGTTCGTACCATAGATCACTGCCCAAGCCATGGACGCTACCAATGTTATGGCTAAAACTATTGCGACCCAGAAAACAGCTGGCTGATTTCGTTTTCGTGCAATCCAAACCAACACGAGGACGACTAACGGGATGACCAAATAAAACTGGCCTTGTACAGATAACGACCAAAAGTGTTGGAATGCAGAGGTTTCGGGCCCCGCTGCGTCATAGGAGAGCTGCGAGTTGATCAGCTCAAAGTTCTCATAGTACAGCAGTGAGGCGACAGCTTCGCGCAGCATTTGGGGGTGCTGCGTATAGGGCAAGATTACGAATGCCGCAATCGTGACAGTTATGACAACAACGGCGGCGGGAGCAAAAATCCTTCGAAATAGTCGCCCAAAGTAACGTAGGAAATTGATCTTGCCATCGTTCTCAGTGGCCTCGCGCAACAGCATCGCGGTGAATAGGAACCCAGAGACGGTCAGAAAAACATCAATTCCGCCGGAAACGCGTCCGTTTCCAAATAAATGGAATACAACCACGCCGACGATGGCCAGACCGCGGATACCGTGGAGGTCCGGGCGGTACCGCCGCTTCGGCACATGTTGAGCAACCCGCGCAGTAGGCCTTGTTACCGTTGTCAAAAAACCGTCCGTTTCCGGGGCACGACATACTAGCTCTGTGCGCTGAGATTATCAGTGCCCAACCCTAGAGGGATTCAAAATACGGTGTTATCTTGCCAAGGCAGTTGACTGCATTGCAACTTGACGTGCGGGTTAGTCACCCAGTTGTATCCCAACTAACACAGGCTCCGGCACCAAGGTGATCCCCCATTGGCGCTCGACCCCGTCACGCACCAGGGTGGCAATATGTATGAGGTCTTTTGCCGTGGCATCCCCGCGGTTGGTTAATGCCAAGGTGTGTTTGGTCGAAAGGCCAGCACGGCCAGTGGTGTCTGGTTCGCCGTTAAGTCCGAACCCTTTATGATAGCCTGCCTGATCGATAAGCCAGGCAGCCGAGAGCTTTACCATTTTACATTTACCGTTGGCCTCAGCATGGGCAAAACGAGGTGCATTCTCGGGCAATGTATCGGCTATAGTAACTGGCACGATCGGGTTGGTGAAAAATGATCCGGTCGACCAAGTATCGTAATCTGCGGCATCTAAGACCATGCCCTTGCTGGCACGCAACCTAAGGACGGTTTGACGAATGTGCTCCAACGGAGCGGTAGCGCCAAGTTCAACGTTGAGTGCCTTAGCTAACTGTGTATAGCGTACGGGGGCGGTTTGTCCGGTTTTGGTAAGGCGTAAATCTACCGATAACACAATCCACCGCGGCGAAGCGTTAAAGAAATCTTCACCAGAAGATACGATACTGCGTTTAATCACTGAATCCCGGTAGCCAAACTCCAGTTCATTGGCACCGAATTCTACGATCCGGTGGGCTTGGCGGTCCCAGGCCCGAATACTGATTAGCGTTTGCGAGATATCAGACCCATATGCACCCACGTTTTGTACCGGTGTGGCACCTGTGGAACCCGGAATACCCGATAACGCTTCAATGCCGCTAAGCCCCTGGGCCACCGACCATTCGACTACAGCATCCCAGTGCTGACCGGCGGCAATTCTGATATGGACATCAGCCGGGGTAGATTCCAAAACTTCAATGCCGTTGGTAGCAATGCGTACTACCGTTCCAGGAAACCCATCATCGGCTACCAACATGTTCGACCCGCCGGCTAGCACGAGCAGTGGAGTCTTGGCTGTATCGGTGTCGGCTATAGCAGTTATGAGTTGGTCCTCTGTTGAGGCAACAATCCAGGTAGTAGCGGGGCCACCGACGCGCGCGGTGGTGTGGTTTGCCAGCAAGTTTTCGGGCATGAGGTTAAAGTTGCACCATTGCTCGGGCTCGAGTCAGTACTCGAGCGTTGTCGTCATTGGGGTTAGTCACCGTGAGATCAATGCGCACGACGTTGGTATCTTCATTAATATCTCCGATAGTTGCCGTGACTTCCAGTTGTGCCCCTGGGTTTGGATTATCGAACGGTTGAGCCGGGTCGGCACTATGAGTGGTCTCTTCAACCGGAACCATCGCAGAAAACCGAGTCTGGTAATCGATGATCGCCGTTGGATCATCGGCCCATTGGGTTATCAGGTCCACAGCTAATCCCATACTGAGCATGCCGTGGGCGATCACCCCGGGCAGTTCGGCCTGCTTTGCGGTCGCATCAGACCAGTGTATGGGGTTAAAGTCTTGAGAAGCTCCGGCATATCGGATGAGGTCTGCACGATTAATGTCGATAGTTCGGGTGGCGATGACTTCGCCTTTGCTAAGTTGTTCGATAGCAGGCATGAAAACACTCCTTATCCACGGACCAGTAGCGTGGAAATAACGGTGGCTACGGGCGCACGTTTGGCATTAGAAATTTCCGTTTGAGTAGTGATTAATCTATTGCCGGCGACCTCTTTGACCGAAGTAACCGTCGGTTGAGCAAATAATTCATCGCCGCCCACCACAGGGCGGTGGTAGGTAAATCGTTGGTCAGCGTGTACCACACGGGAAAAGTCGACTTTAGCGTCAGGATCGTGAACCACGAGAGCTTCAGCGCGCTGCGCGATAGTTACCAGATAGGTTGGTGGCGCCACCAAGGCTTTATGACCGGCAGCGCGGGCTGCATCGACATCATTATGGTATTCGTGTGTATTTTTCACGGCGGCTGCGAAATTACGGATGTCTTCGCTGCCGACCTGATAGGGGCCAACGCCGGGATATTCTCGGCCAGTGATGTCAACAGTCATGTTTTGTCCTTTCCACGCTGTTGGCGACCTCTACGGTCGGCTTCTAAATTTTCGCGGAGTTCTTTACGACGTTCAGCGTATCGGATCAGTTGGGCAACCACATGTGTTACCAGGCCGATACCAATAATTACCGCTGCGATAATCGAGACCTGCCGAGTGGCAGTGATACCACCGATTACGGCGATAATAAAACCGGTGCCTAGGATAATCATGCCAGTAATGAGCACCCGTTGGTACAGCCGGGAACCGGTGCTAAAAGGGTTATCGCTCATCCAAGACATGTTTTCTATTATCCACCAACCAAGCTATTCACCTTTGACGTTTACGATTTGGCGCAAGGTGTGGCGGATCGTAACGAGCTCTCTGGAATCCTGCATTACTTGGTCGATGGGCTTATACGCTTGCGGAATTTCGTCAATGAACTTTGCGGTGTCGCGGTATTCGATGCCCACCATCGCATCGCGTAGGTCCTGTTGAGTGAAGTTCCGCCGTGCTGCTCGTCGGGAGTATTGACGACCTGCGCCATGCGGCGCTGAATCTAATGAGTCAGAATTACCTTGACCTTCGACAATATAGGAGGCTGCTCCCATTGATCCGGGGATTGCCGCCATGTCATTGCGGCGTGCTCGGATGGCGCCTTTGCGGGTAACCCAGACCTTTTTACCGAAGTGTTCTTCTTGTTCGGTGAAGTTATGGTGCGAATTGATGTGTTGGACACTTTGCACTGGTTCTCCTGCCCAGCGACCCAACTGATTGTTGACGCGGTACATCATTTCTTCACGATTCAATAGGGCAAAATGCTGAGCCCACCGCAACTGTGCAATGTACCGATCAAACTGGTCGGTCCCCTCTGTTAACCAGGCAAGATCCGGATGCGGTAGTTGATCGCCAGCTTGGTGCCGCAGATTTTTGGCCGTATCAATGTGGTACTGGGCTATTTTGTTTCCAATCCCCCGTGATCCGGAGTGCAAAAACGTCCATACTTTATCGGTTTCATCAAGGCATATCTCAATAAAATGGTTACCGCCACCCAATGTGCCAAGTTGCAGACGCCAGTTTTTATCGAATGTGTCTGGGTCAAAATTTTTTGCTAAAGCCAATTCTTCAAGTTCATCCACCCGTGGGGCTGCACTGGGCAGAATTTTGCGGTTATAACGTCCTGCCGAAACCGGAATACTGCGTTCGATTTCTTCACGTAATTTCGTCAGATTCGAGGGTAGGTCAGTGTATTTAAACTGCGTTTGCACAGCGGTCATCCCACAACCGATATCAACGCCCACCGCAGCTGGCATCACCGCTCCCAAGGTAGGAATGACTGATCCCACGGTCGCGCCGTAGCCCAAATGGGCGTCGGGCATTAACGCAATATGCGGGTAAATAAAATCTATTTCAGCCGAAGTAATGGCCTGCTGGCACGTTTGGTCGTCAAGCAGAGAAGCCCAAGAAACGAGCCGGTCATTAATACGTTCCATATGGCTGCAGTGTAACCCCAGTGCCCCATAATTGCGAGACTCGTATTAGCTAATTGGCAGCGCGATCTAAGTCTACGCAGATTGAGTCTGAGACCTGAGGTGTTATACCCTGAGGGGGTATGATAAATGAAGCCCTTGCTCGTCCAAGAGGGTACAGTACCCAATTGACATCACTGTGATGACGCCGCACCACCAACAGGCCGTGACATCAGCGACATTATTTTGGCGATCAGTAAGGCATCTGGTTGCTTCACGAAGGAGCGTTCACGATGACGGAAGTTCAAATGCAGACCTTCTGACCAACTAGCCACCACAGATCGTGCCACACCGAATTCAGCCGGAAGGATCGAGCATGCACCAGACTGCACAGCAAACAGACCATCAACACGATAGCCATACGGGCCATGAGCAGCACGACCACGCCCATCACGTCGACCAGTTTCGTCGACTGTTTTGGGTCATGGTTGTACTGGGGATTCCCGTGGTCGTTTTTAATCCCATGTTTGCTGATCTTTTGGGATATAGCCTGCCGGATAGCACCTGGGTATGGTGGATATCGCCAATTTTAGGAAGCATTATCTACTTCTGGGGTGGGCAACCCTTTCTGACGGGCGCAGTCTCGGAGCTACGTGGTCGTCAGCCTGGGATGATGCTGCTGATTGGCTTAGCGATCACGGTGGCATTCGTTGCTTCATGGGGCGCGACGCTTGGTATTTTGGATGCCCAACTCAATTTTTGGTGGGAACTTGCCTTACTGGTGATCATCATGCTGTTGGGTCACTGGATCGAGATGCGTTCCCTAGCGCAAACGACTTCTGCTTTAGACTCCCTAGCTGCGCTGTTACCCGATGAGGCTGAAAAACTTGTCAACGACGAAATTGTCAAAGTTGCCCCAACCGAGCTGGAAGTGGGCGATGTCGTTGTGGTGCGTCCTGGTGCGTCGGTGCCTGCTGATGGAAAAATCGTTGATGGTAGCGCCTCGATGGATGAATCCATGGTTACCGGGGAATCCAAGCCGGTACGTCGTGCATCCGATGATCAGGTAGTTGCTGGCACAGTGGCAACAGATTCTGGTATTCGTGTTGAAGTGACCGCCATTGGTGATGATACGGCGTTGGCTGGTATCCAACAGTTAGTTTCCGATGCGCAGGCATCGTCTTCACGGGCGCAGCGTATCGCTGATACTGCTGCAGGTTGGCTCTTTTGGTTTGCACTGACTGCAGCGATCATTACCGCCATTATTTGGTCACTCTTAGGCGCACCCGATACGGCAGTGGTTCGCACCATTACCGTTTTAGTTATTGCCTGCCCACACGCACTAGGTCTGGCGATCCCACTGGTAGTTTCCATTGCTACCGAACGTGCTGCTCAGGGTGGTGTGTTAATTAAGGATCGGTTGGCTCTGGAGTCTATGCGTACCGTTGATGCGGTGTACTTTGATAAGACTGGCACGCTAACCAAAGGAGAACCAAGTTTAACCGCCATCGAACCGGTGGCTGGTTATCACGAGGACACTGTGCTTGGCCTGGCGGCGGCCGCTGAATCCGATAGTGAGCATCCTCTGGCACGTGCCATTGTTGACGCTGCAGCCTCCCGTGGCCTCACGATCCCAAGGTCCTCAGATTTTTCGTCGTCTCCGGCCGTTGGGGTCAAAGCCAGAGTCAACGGCACATGGGTTGAAGTTGGTGGCCCGTATTTATTGCAGGCTCGTGATCAACAAGAGTTGGCGATTGCAGATCAGTGGCGGGATGAAGGCGGGATTATTCTGCATGTCCTGGCTGATGGGCAAGTCATTAGCGCCTTGCGGTTAGCCGATGAAATACGCCCGGAGTCCTTCGATGCGGTCAGTGCGCTGCATGCCAATAATGTGCACGTGGGTATGATTACCGGCGATGCGCAGGCGGTTGCCGATACAGTGGCACATGACTTGGGTATTGATCGAGTTTATGCTGGTGTCCGTCCGGAAGATAAAAGCGCCAAAGTGGCAGAACTTCAGGATGAGGGCTATACCGTAGCGATGGTCGGTGATGGTATCAATGATGCTCCTGCCCTGGCTCAGGCTGATGTGGGGATTGCGATTGGGGCTGGCACGGATGTTGCCATTAGCTCGGCGGGAGTGATACTGGCCAGTTCGGATCCCCGGTCGGTGCTTTCGGTGTATGAGCTCTCCCGAGCAACCTACCGCAAAATGAAACAGAACCTCTGGTGGGCAGCCGGTTATAACATTATTGCGGTACCGTTGGCTGCCGGTGTGCTGGCGCCTATTGGATTTGTGTTACCCATGAGTGTGGGGGCGATTTTGATGTCTGCTTCCACCGTAGTTGTGGCCTTAAACGCCCAGCTGTTGCGGCGTCTAGATCTAACTCCTGGCCACTAGCTATTTGGAGTGGAAACACTAAAGCTGGTCCTGTTCAGACCAGCTTTAGTGTTTCCTCATAAGACTCCAGAGATGGTATTAGCATTCTGGCACGGTAACGGCCACCGCCAGGCCGCCACGTGAGGTTTCCTTATATTTTTCCATCATGTCAGCGCCGGTAGCCCGCATCGTTTCGATGGCCTGGTCCAAGCTGACCTTATGCGAACCATCCCCGTGCAACGCCAGACGCGCAGCGTTAATGGCCTTGACTGAAGCAATGGCGTTACGTTCAATACATGGGATCTGCACGAGCCCGCCAACCGGGTCACACGTCATACCAAGGTTGTGTTCCAGTGCAACTTCTGCGGCATCCTCGATTTCGACCGGGGTGCCACCCATGACCGCTGCTAGGCCTGCGGCCGCCATTGAACATGCGGAACCGACTTCACCCTGGCATCCAACTTCGGCACCGGAAATTGATGCTTGGGTTTTGATGATGATACCGATGGCACCTGCGGTGAGCATAAATTCCACAATTTTATCATCGGTGACGTCGTCGAGGAATCGGCTGTAGTAATGCATTACCGCGGGAATAATGCCGGCAGCACCATTGGTAGGTGCTGTCACCACGCGACCGCCCGAGGCGTTTTCCTCATTGACGGCCAATGCATAGAGGTTGACCCATTCGATGCCCCGTAGCGCATCGGAAGTATCTCCGGTGCGCTCGGTTGCACCGCCTTCGGTGAGTTGCCGGTAGAGTTTTGGTGCCCGCCGGGTCACTTTCAGACCACCCGGAAGAGTGGTTTCGGTACGTTCAATACCAGCTTGGACACAATCCTGCATCACTTGCCAGATGTGTAGGATTTCGGCACGTATCTCTTCGGGCTCACGCCACTGGATTTCGTTTTCCCAGGTTAGCTCCGCAATGGATTTATCCTGCTGTGCACACAGTTCCAGGAGCTCGGCGGCGGTCCGATAATCGTGTTTAACTTTCCGCTCGGTGGTCAACGGCTTGTCGAGCTCGTCTTCAGTCACCACGAACCCGCCCCCGATAGAATACGAAATCTGGGAGGCTAGCACGTTACCGTCGTCGTCATAGACTGTGGATTCCATCCCGTTGGGGTGGCCCGGCAACGATTTTGACAGGTTCAGGATCACATCGTGTGCCCGATCAAAGTTGATGGTTTTGGTGCCGGCTAACTGGAGTGTTCCAGAGTTTTCGACACCAGCAATGATGTCATCGACTTGTTCGGGCACGATTGTGGCCGGATCATGTCCAGCAAGCCCTAGAATCACCGCGATATCGGAATGATGCCCAATACCGGTTGCACCAAGCGAACCAAACAGCTCAACTTTGGCGCGGGTAGTGGCCGCCACGGTATCAGAGTCCAGACCGTTGATGAACTGAGCTGCCGCCCGCATGGGGCCCACGGTATGGGACGACGAAGGCCCCAAACCGATAGAGAACATGTCCAGCACACTTAATGCCATGAATTACACCTCCGAGTGTGAAAACTCGATCATTGCGTCGAGCAACCAGTTGACCACATGGTCAGCAAAGGAAATACGAGGAGCGATCCGCCAGCTGAAATCACCAATCTTCCACAAAATCACCGGAGTTTGTGCGACCTCGGTCACATAGGCCTGATTGATTTTCCAAGTGCGCGGATGCAGATCTAGCGGGCAGGATTTGCGTAGTACTAGTTCAGCCGCGGGCCCGGAAATTTCAATAAATGTCCGGTTCGCCGATAAATCTAACACCTGACCTGATTCATCGCCTAATGCTTGGGCGAGTTCATCTGTTAGCCCGGTGTCTGGGGCATCGACGGCTAAAAACTCGTCGGGTGATAGCCACAGTACCGCTGTGGAGTTGACATCGCCGACGACGTCGCCGACTTTCTCGGGTAGCCCGCCCAGTTTGGCGGCTAGTGCCGCATGGCCGGCGGTGCCGGGTTCGGCGCGTAGACCAACCTGGGTGGTAAATGGTACTTCCCGGATGGATAGATTCTGGCCCGAAGCTTGTTTCATGTCTTGGGTTCGACCGGCAAGCGGTGAACGCCGCAGTTCTTGTAGATTAGCCATCGCGACGTGCTCCTTGTGGATCGTAGAGGACGGTTGGCCCAATTTTCATGGTCACTGTTTCGTCGCCGACCAGGGCCTTGAGTGTTTCCCCTTCGCGGGCGAAACCGTTTTTGATTAGGGCTAGCCCGAAGGTGCGCCCGAGAGCGGGTGAGTTATATGAAGCGGTTACCCAGCCTTCTTGTGGCACCGGGCCTGCTGCAATATCGATCGCGGTGTCCATACTGACCAGTGCCTCGCCTTCTTCTAAACGGAAGGTTGGGTCATCCGGGAGTACCGAGACCAGCTGTTTTCGGTCTTCGCGAACGTTATCGGCTCGGGTGTAGGACCGTTTGCCGACAAAGTCCTTGTGCTTGGAGACAATCCAACCCAGACCGGCGTCCTGCGGGGTGACTGTGCCATCAGTTTCTTGGCCGACCACAATGAACCCTTTTTCAGCGCGCAGCACGTGCATGGTTTCGGTGCCGTAAGGGGTGATGTCGAATTCCTTACCGGCTTCAGCTACGGCATTCCAGACAGCCAAGCCATACCATGACGGTGTGGCAATTTCCCAGGCAAGTTCACCGGAGAACGAGATTCGGCTTGCCCGGACCGGGATACCAGAATCCAAGGTGAAGTCACGAAATTCCATGAACTTGAACCCCTCGGCCGAGAAGTCCTCGTTGCTGGCCAGTTTGGCCATTACTTCACGGGATTTCGGCCCAACGACGGCGATAGTCGCGTACTGTTCGGTAACCGAGGTGGCATAGACATCCAGGTCCGGCCATTCGGTTTGCAACCATGCTTCGATCCAGTCCAGTACATCGGCGGCTCCGGAAGTAGTGGTGTGCATGAAGTAACGATCTTCGGCCACCCGCAGGGTAACACCGTCGTCAAAAATCATGCCGTCAGGCGAGCACATCACACCGTAGCGACCCATGCCGATCTTCAGTTTTTTATACCCATTGGTATAGATCCGGCCCAGGAATTCCGGGACGTCTTTGCCCCGCAGCTCGATTTTGCCCAGTGTGGTGCCATCAAACATGCCAACAGACTCGCGCGCTGCAGCCGACTCCCGGTAAACAGCTTCGTCCATGGTCTCGCCAGGTTTCGGATAATACCAGGCGCGTTTCCATTGCCCGACGTCTTCAAACACTGCTCCGGCAGCCACATGCGCTGGATGCATGGGCGTGGTACGTGCGACATCATATAGTGCACCGCGGCGTCGTCCTGCCAATGTGGCAAAACTGACCGGGGTAAAGGGTGGCCGAAACGTGGTAGTACCGATTTCGGCGAGGTTTTCCACACCCAAGATGGAAGCCATCACACCGACGGTCGGCACCGCGGAAGTTTTACCTTGATCGGCACCGGTTGAAATCGAGGTGTAGCGTTTGATGTGTTCAACCGAGCTCATCCCGGCCCCGGTGGAACGCAAAATATCAGCTACAGACTGGTCGCGCTGCAGATCGACGTAATGGTTGTGGTAATTTTTGGTGTCTTCACCATCTGGTGAAGGCACCAACCACAGCGGTGCTACCGGGCCATATGGGCGTTCGATGGCCCTGGAGACTTGGGCTTCTGTTGGAAAGCCGGCGGCAGTTGCTGCTGCGGCTCCAGCACCCGCCCCAGAACTCAGTGCCAGTGCGGTCGAATGCTTCCCAGTCAGCGCCCCGGCTAGGTGCGTGCCTTCAACAGAGTCGACGGCGACGAAGCCCTGTAATTGTGCATTCCAATCGATGTTTCCGCGGCGTCCGGAGTGCAGATGCACAACCGGCGACCAACCACCGGAAACAGCCAGCGTGTCAACCTCGATACGCTGTACGTTGTCGGCATCAATTTTGTCACTGAACGGGGCCACGCTAATGGCGTTGAGTTCGTTATCGTCGCCTGCGTGGGTGTCGATAACAGCCGAGCCGATAAGTACCTGAACACCATTAGATGCTGCCTGCTGTGCGGCGGCCGAGGCGGTGGAGCGTGCATCAATGACCGCCACTACCCCACCGGTATATTGTAATTCGTTGACTAACGGGTATACCGAGTCGTTGGTAGTGAACACCGCAATGCGTTGGCCGACACGGACTGCATAACGGTTCAGGTAAGCGCGAACCGCTGACGCTAGCATGATCCCCGGCCGGTCGTTATTTTGAAACACCAATGGGCGTTCGTGGGCGCCGGTGGCTAATACGACCTGGTTGGCGCGTACATGCCAGACCCGCTCGCGTGATACACCTGCCCCTGGTGATTCATCCTGCCGATGGACGCGGCGTTCAACGGCGATTGCATAATTAGAGTCATAGATACCTGTAACCGTAGTATCGGACAGTACCTCGACGTCATCGTTGGCTGTGAGTTCGTCGACGGCATCGGCGATCCACTGCGGAGCACCTTTATTATCGATGGATTCATATGGAGCATCCAGCAGGCTACCGCCGGCCCAGGGCTTTTCGTCCATAAGAATGACACGGGCACCAGACTTGGCGGCATTGACCGCTGCTGAAAGTCCAGCCGGGCCGGCTCCGACCACCAATACATCGGTATGGACGTGGACGTGGTCGTAGTAAGCCTGATCCTCAGCTGGATCCAGCGTACCTAGTCCAGACAGCTGAGTGGCTTGCAACCCGTTAATTACCGGAACTGTGGTGGACATCAACATGGATTCATCCACGTCACCCTCGTGGCGTGGTGACACGTGCACCAGTGAGTTCGGCTCTTCAACACCGGCGGAAAATATCCCACGCGGGCGTTGCCAGTACAAAGAGTCACCCGCAGAGCGGGTGCCGGAAGCTAGTAGTGCAGAGGCTACGGTGTCACCGCGCAACGCCTTAACCTGTTTGCCGTCGATGATCACATCGAGATTCTCGTGCTGATCGACGACGGCGTAAGGCGCCTCATCGGCATTCAGACGGTAAGAGTATGTCACTTGGAACCTCCGGTAACAGTAGGGCGCGGTGAGCCGGCCGGGTAGGTAGCTTTGAATTCATAGGTCACAGTATTGCGAATCGCGTTAAACCATTTGCGGCATCCGCCGTTGTGAACCCAACGTTCTGCGAAATCACCTTTGGGGTTATCCCGGTAAAACAGATATTGGGCCCATTGGTCATCGGAAAGTGCATATGGGTCTTGTGGATAGGACACGTGGGCTTCGCCCCCGTAACCGAATTCCGTTTCATTGCGTGGCCCGCAGTACGGGCAATCAATAAGCATCATGGCAATTGCCTTTCGTTAGTGGGCCACGGCAGCTGCGCCGTGTTCGTCAATGAGGTGTCCGGTCTCAAACCGGTCCAGGCTAAAGGGAGCATTGATCCTGTGTGGTTCATCATGGGCAATAGTGTGTGCCATAGCATAACCGGCAGCAGGCGTGCCTTTGAATCCACCGGTACCCCAACCACAGTTGACATATAGACCATCGACCGGCGTTTTCCCAAGTATTGGCGAGGCATCCGGGGTAGTATCCACGGAACCAGCCCAGGTCCGCAGCAAGTGTGCGCGACTAAAAATTGGGAACAATTCTACGGCCGCTGCCATTTGTTCTTCGATCATGTGGAAAGCACCACGATTGCCGAAACCGTTATACTGATCGATTCCAGCACCCATGACCAGTTCACCTTTATGGGCCTGAGAAACATAGCAGTGTACATGGTTCGACATCACCACGGTTGGGTGTACAGGTTCAAAGAGTTCCGAAACCAACGCCTGCAACGGATGCGACTGGATGGGCAGCTTCACCCCGGCCATTTCGGCCAGTTGCGACGAGTGGGGAGCACCGCACAAGGCCACCTGACCGGCATGGATTGTGCCGCGGGTAGTTTCGACGCCGGTGACTCTGTCGCCTGCGGTCAAAATCCCGGTGACTTCAGTGTTTTGAATAATGTCGACGCCGGCGGCGTCGGCTTTGCGAGCCAGCGCCCATGCCACGTGGTCGTGCTTGGCAATCCCCGCGCGTGGCTGATAGGTCGACCCCATAATCGGGTAGCGAATGTTGTCCGAGATATTGATGATCGGACAAACTTCTTTGACTTCTTCTGGTGTCAACCATTGCGAGTCAACTCCATTGAGCACATTGGCCTTGACCCGGCGAACCGAGTCGCGGGCTTCCGAAACATGATGGGCCAGGTTGAGCACACCACGCTGGGAGAACAAGAAGTCATATTCGAGTTCATCTGGAAGTTCTTCCCAGAGTTTCATTGAGGTTTCATAAATGTCTGCGGATTCATCCCAGAGGTAATTGGAACGAATGATCGTGGTGTTGCGGCCCATATTGCCACCACCAAGCCAGCCTTTGTCAATAACGGCAACATTGGTGATGTCGTGGCGAGATGCCAGATAGTGAGCCGTGGCCAGCCCGTGCCCACCAGCGCCTATGATAATGACGTCGTAGGAAGACTTTGGCTCCGGGTTCCGCCACAGAAAATCGGGGTGTTGTGGGAGTAGTTCTGCCATGGTTATGCTCCGAACGGTTCCAGGTTGGGGTACAGTGGGTGAGCTTGAGCTAGCGTTTCAACTCGGCCAGCAAGTTCTGGCAGTGCTGAGCGATCACCAGTTGCACCAGCAATCAGGGTCAGCGCAATGATGTCGGCTACTTCTTCAAATGCTTCAGTGCCAAAGCCACGTGTGGTCAGCGCAGGCGTGCCGATACGTAGCCCCGAAGTGGTCATTGGTGGGCGCGGATCCCATGGGACGGCATTACGGTTGACGGTGATATCCACTTCTTGCAGCAGGTCTTCACCCTGTTTACCGTCCAGTTCTGAGTCACGTAAATCTACCAAGACCAGATGGACGTCAGTACCACCGGTTAAGACCGAGATACCGGCTTCTGCCACATCTAGCTGGGAGAGCCGCTGGGCTAAAATCCGGGCACCTTCCAAGGTACGTTGCTGACGCTCGGCGAACTCTGGAGACCCCGCCACTTTGAAGGCGACGGCTTTACCGGCGATGACATGCATAAGCGGTCCACCCTGTTGCCCCGGGAAAACTGCCGAGTTGATCTTCTTTTGGATTTCAAGATCGTTAGTCAGGATGATGCCGCCGCGCGGTCCGGCCAACGTTTTGTGAGTCGTTGAGGTGGCCACGTGTGCATGTGGAACCGGTGATGGGTGCAGGTCGGCTGCAACCAATCCGGCAAAGTGAGCCATATCGACAAAGAGGTAGGCGCCAACTTCGTCAGCAATTTCCCGGAAGCGAGCAAAGTCGAGTTGACGCGGGTAGGCAGACCAACCGGCGACAATCATTTTTGGCTTGTGTTCGCGAGCTAACCGCGCGACTTCATCCATGTCGACTTCGTAGGTCTGCTCGTCAACCGAGTACGGCACGATATTGTAGAGACGTCCCGAGAAATTGAGTTTCATACCGTGGGTCAAATGGCCGCCGTGGGCTAAGTTGAGCCCCATGACGGTATCCCCTGGACGAATTAGAGCGTGCATGACCGCCGCGTTGGCTTGTGCTCCTGAGTGCGGTTGAACGTTAGCGTACTGAGCACCAAAAAGTTTTTTTACACGATCGATGGCCAGCCGCTCAACCGAATCGACATGTTCACAGCCACCGTAATAGCGACGACCAGGGTAGCCTTCGGCATACTTATTGGTCAGCACTGAACCCTGCGCCTGCATTACAGCCATGGGCGTGTGATTTTCAGAGGCAATCATTTCCAGGCCGTTTTGTTGACGGTCCAGTTCCTGATTAATGAATCCCGCGATCTCCGGGTCGAGCTCGGCGAGATCTTGAGTCAGCGATGGAGCAACCTGCGTAGTGAGACTAGTCATGCATCTTCCTTGAAAAAATCCTGAACAACAGTTGATATATCAGATACCGATCACAGACTATGGCGTTGATCACACAACTGTCAAGGCGTTAGATAAAAATCTTTGAAACGCTGCGGAGATCTAGCATTTGATGCACAATAAGAACAATGAAAGGACAGTGATGACCACGTTGCACAACGCCGACACGACAAGCGAGTCCCTCTCCGATCGCGCATACCGGGTCCTATTAGATCAGCTCATCATGCTGGATATTCAGCCGGGTGAGCCCATAATCGAAAAACAGCTCGCCGATGAATTAGGTGTCGGGCGGACTCCGCTGCGCGAAGCGCTAAAACGCCTCGAGTCCGACCACCTGGTCGTGACCTACCCTCGTCGTGGAACGTTTGCCAGCCAAGTCGACGTTACCGAACTTGCACACGTATCAGAGGTACGACAAGCACTTGAGCCGCTTGCTGCCCGCCGCGCCGCAGAAATCCATGGCGGAGCTATGCGTCAGCAGCTGTTGGGTGTCCTCATGGAGCTCAAAAGCCTTAACCCCAACCAATCGCAGCGCGACCTACTGGCTTACGACTTATCTGTACACCGAATGATCTATCGCGTAACGCAAAACGAGCATCTATCCGAAACGTTAATTCGGCTCGATAATATCGCCACGCGTATTTGGGCGGCCTTGTCAGACCGACTCCCCTCGCTGCACGAGCATATTATCGAACACACTCAACTAATCAAACACATCGTGGCAGGAGAGCCCGATGAGGCGGAGCGCCATGCAGCTGAACACGTTGAAAACTTCTACGACATGGTGCGTACAGCGCTTTAATTCCGTTACACAACAGACCAAACACCACCACTGACGGCCCTTCTTTTTGTACTCAAAATCCGTCAGGCCTGCGCCAAAATATCTCGGCAAAACCTCTTGACCGTGACCTATATCACCAATATAGTGATGCAACAGTGTTGCAATTCGTGCAACTCAAAAAACTATGGTGGTGAAACATGTCTGATCCTCATGCTCTCGCTTCAGGTCAAGACCTCGGGCCTACCCTCTCTGGCCAAGAACGAACCCATCCCGGCGGGATTGGTCCTAAAGAGCGGCGCAAGGTCGTTGTCGCGAGTTTTATTGGAAACTTTACCGAGTGGTTCGACTACGGCGCCTACAGCTACCTGGCTGTAGTTATCGCAACCGTATTCTTCCCCTCGGACGACCTAACCGAAGGACTCGTATGGACCTTTGCGCTGTTCGCCGTCTCCTTTTTGGTTCGTCCCATCGGAGGGTTTATTTGGGGCCATATTGGTGACCGAGTAGGCCGCAAAACCGCCCTGGCATGGTCGATTCTGATCATGTCTGGTGCAACAGTCTGCATTGGGCTTTTGCCGGGGGCTGCCCAGCTTGGCCTCTGGGCCCCAGCCCTATTACTCGTATTCCGACTACTACAAGGCTTTAGCGCTTCAGGCGAGTACGCCGGTGCCTCAGCCTTCCTCGTTGAATATGCCCCGGCCAATAAACGCGGCCTGTACGCCTCCGTGGTACCCGGTTCAACAGCAGCCGGCTTATTATTTGGCTCATTAATGGCTACTGTACTGACAGCCAGCCTAACAACACCGCAAATGGAATCATGGGGTTGGCGTGTACCATTTTTACTGGCCGCCCCCTTAGGCTTTATCGGTGTCTACATCCGGAGAAAACTTGAAGACTCACCCGTCTTCCAAGAAATGGCACAAGAAGACGAAGCCATCAAAGCGCCTGTATGGGCATTATTCCGGGACCACTGGCGCACCCTGGTGCGCGCCACCGCAGCAGTCCTCCTCAACGCTGTTGGCTTCTACGTCATCTTGACTTATATGCCAACCTACCTATCCCAAACAGTAGGCATGGACCCAACACTGTCCAACATCACCACTACCGTATCGCTAGTGACCTACATCGGATTCATTTTCCTTACCGGCTATCTCTCAGACCGGTTCGGACGCAAAAAAGTCCTTATCAGTGCATCGGTACTCTTCACAGTATTCACCGTGCCGGCCTTCATGTTGCTGAGCACCGGAAGTGTTGCCATTGTGCTGCTCGTCCAAGTATTGCTGGGCGCTATGCTCACCCTCAACGATGGCAGCCTGGCCAGCTTCTTAGCAGAAAACTTCCCCACCCGAGTCCGCTACACCGGCTTTGCCGTATCCTTCAACGTCGGCAACGCCCTATTCGGCGGCACCGCACCGGCCATAGCAACACTGCTGATCTCCAAAACCGGCAACCCCATCGCTCCCGGCTGGTACCTTATGGTCGCAGCCATCATCGCCCTCATCGCCGTAGCCCTCTCCCCAGAAACCAGCGGCAAACCACTCCAAGAATAGCTTCTCACCCGCGCGGCTTCGGTCTGGCTCATCGTCTATGAGCCAGACCGAAGCCGCATTTTCATGTCTCGCAACGCTCTGGGCTCGTGATGTTAATCGCCAAAGGTAGCGTATGATCTTTAGGGGTATGTGCAGAAAGGAAGCCTAATGAGTTCACCTCGAACTTCTGTCGTTCACAATGTGATCGATGTATTGCGCTGCTTCTCCAAGAATGAGCCGCTTATTGGGGTTACTGAAATCGCCCAACAAGTAGATCTACATAAATCTTCGGTATCGCGACTCTTAGCCACGTTGGAATCTGAAGGCTGGGTCGAGCAAGATCCCGCAACCCGAAAATACCGACTCGGCCTTGGTCTAATTGCTATTGCTGGCCCACTACTGGCTAATCTTGACGTTCGCCTTGTCGCTTACCCGTATCTACAAGAGCTAGCCCTCACCACTCAAGAGACCACGGTCCTTGCCGTCTGGGAAGGTTCGGCCGCCGTCACCGTGGAACAGATCGCCTCGCAACGCACCATCAAACACACCTCCCCACTTGGGGCACAGTATGCTTCCACTGGCTCGGCAACCGTCCAGACTTTTTTGGCAGATATGTCCCCAGAAAC